>JAJRTI010000617.1 GCA_024278415.1 Planctomycetota bacterium
CTTTGTCGCCTTTGGTGGCTTAGACCCCATGCGGGCGGTGATCGCTAAGAGGCCGACATCACGCAGCTTACGGATGCCGCCGCGTGAAAGGTGCAAAGAAACTTCGATGTCCTCGACGTTAGTAGTACAGAAGGCGAAGGCCTTCCGCTCCAGCTAGATCTGCTTGAGCCGCGCCAGCGTCGCCCTTGCCATCGCCACGACGCGATCCTCGCGAGTGAGCAACAGGGCGGCTTCCAACTCCCGCCGCGACCGTTCGTAGTTGCCCACGCCGAAATAGGCTTGGCCCAAGTGCAGACGCACGAGCGCGTCCTTGGGACGCTGCGCGGACAGCCGGCGCAGCGTCTCAATCGCTTCCGCGTGCCTGCCCACTCTCACCAGCGCCCAAGCATACGCGTCCTGGAACCGGAAGTTGCCGGGCTCGATGCGATGCGCCTTGCTCGCGAGTTGGTACGCGCGCATGCAGTCTCGCCCCTCGTCCGCGAGTAGCATCGCCAGGTTCGCCATGGCGCTCGCGTTGCCGGCCTCCAGTTGAAGCACACGCTCATACTCGCTCCGGGCTCGCTTTAGATCCCCTTGCCAATGGTAAATGAACGCGTACACGAGCGACGCGTGCGCGAAGTCGGCCGCCATGGCCAGCTTGCTGGCAACGGCCTGTGCGGCTCGCGTGTCGCCATCGCGTAGCAATCGCTTGGCCAACTCGAGATCGCTCTTCCTGGACGACGCCTGTGCGACGGCAAACCACGGAGTGGGCACGGCCGACGCTTGCATGGTCACCGGCCGCGGCGGCTTCGGGTGAGAGACGGCCCGGCTCGGAGTGCGCGCCTTGCTTGCCCGGGGCTCCGCGGCTGGCGGGGGCGCGGTGGCCACGCGAGGGGCAGGCCGCAGGATGGGGCGATCCTCCTTCGCCGTGCGCTGAGCCGCGTCGGCATGGGCCCTGGCCTTGGCCAAGTCGCCACGCTTGAGGTAGGCCTCAGCCAGCCAAAGGTGTGCCCATGCGTTGTTGGGATCGCGCCGCAAGATGGCCTGGCACGCTTGCTCCGCCGCGGCGTCCTCGCCGCCGGCCGCGCAACACTTCGCCAAAAGCACGCGGACTGCGAGCGTGTCCGCCCCGTCCCTGATGAGGCGCTCAAGCAAGGCCTTGGCCCCGGGGAAGTCCCGCGCCGCCATCAGCGCTTTCCCCGCGCGCAGCCCAAGGCCGATGTCGTTTGGGAATCGCTGCGCGACCAATGCCGCCTCCGCATACTCCTTGTTCGCGGCCAAAGCATCGCACAGTACTGTTGCCGCCCGCGTATCCGTCGGCGCCGCGTCAAGGACGGAACGGGCCATGTCGACGGCCTCAGCAGTCTCGCCTTCAGCGAGAAGGACGGCGGCGAGAGCGAGCCTGGCCCGCGTGAGCTTCGGATTCAACACGACCGCCGCGCCGAAGGAGCGCCTTGCGTTCAGGCGGTCGCCCAGGCGAAGGCGACACGTGCCCAGGCGGAATTCAGCATCGGCCAGCGCGGGGTCTCGCTCCAACGCGTCCTCGTAGAGCTTGGCCGCGCGTGCGAAGCGGCCGGCCTCGAACGCTTGTGACGCGCGATCCAGAATGCGGGCGAGGGCCTCGGCCTCGTCAATCTCCACAGCCGCGGGCTCGCCGTTGGCAACGCGGCGGGGCATGCTGTAGATCCCCCACGCCGTTCCAAGAGCCACACACCCCGCCACGGCGACACTGCCGACACGCCACCACCGTGGGCGCCGGCCATCGCGGCCCGTATGGCACGGGGAGTACGGATCGCCAGGGGTGCGGTCCAAGCTCACATGCGGGCACACCACGCGCACGAGCCACCGGTTTTTGTATTTGACGCTAATGGCGCAGGCCTGTCGGCCGCTGAGCGCGTCCACCGATGCACAACTCGCCCCCCTGCGCCGGCGCACCACACCTTGCTTGAGCAGGTTCACATACATGAGGTCGAACGCGCAGAGAGCCACGTCCACGGGCAACCGGGCCAGGTAGATGACCAGCGCCCATCCGGCCGCGGCCCCGCGCAACGTCCGCCAGAGTATGCGCTGTCGCCAAGCTCGAAATGACGCCATAGCTGCACTGCCCAAACGTGAAACTACGACTGATCGACCGCCATTCCCTGCCGACGCATAGCCAATACGCCAGCGGGCGGCCTTGCGAACGCTCTACCCTGATGCCCCGTGACATGTAACCAAACCTGGGTGCCGGATGCAATCCGCTTGCTTGGCGGCGCGCAGGTCGGGCGCCCGCGCAGGCGAGCCTTACCGGCGTTTGGCGCGGCCTCTGGTGCGTTTCTGGATATCCGTCTCTTCGAAGGCCATGTCGGAGTCTGGCCGCACGTAGATGCGCACGCTGCTGTCGGACTCGATGTCCGCGAGCTTCCGGCGCTGGCGGTTGAGCAAGTAATCCGCGACCTCAGGGTGCGTCACGATCACGATCTCCTCCAGATTGCTTCGGCTGACGATCGCCTGCACCTCGCGCATGACCTCCAGGGTGGTGCTCTCTAGGCTTTTGACTCTCCCCATGCCGTTGCAGAGCGGGCACTTCTGGTAGGTGCTGAGGTTCAGGTTCGACCGCATGCGCTGGCGAGTGATCTGGAGTAGCCCGAACCGGGAGAGGCGCAGCATCTTCGTGCGTGCGCGGTCGCGCCTGAGTTCCTCGCCCATCACGCGTTCCACCTCGCGCTGGTGTCTGCCCTCACGCATGTCGATGAAGTCGGCCACGATCAAGCCGCCCAAGTCGCGTAGCCGTATCTGCCGGCCGATCTCGCGCGCGGCCTCCCAGTTGGTCTGGAACGCGGTGTTCTCCGCGCTGCTCTCCTCGGTGAACTTGCCGCTATTCACGTCGATCGCCACCAGGGCTTCGGTCTCGTCGATCACAATGGAGCCGCCCCGGGGCAGGAGCACCTCGCGGGCGGTGATCCTTTGGATCTCGTCCTCCACGTGGAAGCGGTGGAACAGGGGCTCGCTCCCGTCGTACCGCTTCACGCGGTCGACCGACCGCGGCATGATTTGGCGCATGAACTCGCGTACGCGGTCGTACACGCTCGGAGAGTCGACGATAATCTCTCCGACGTCTTGCGTGAAAATATCCCGAATCGTGCGGATGACCAGGTCGCTCTCTTGGTAGAGCGTGGCTGGGGCCTTGACCTTCTTCGCGCGCTTGACGACCACGTCCCAGAGCTTCATCAAGTACCGCATGTCCCGTTCGATATCGCGCTTGGTCTGGTCGGTGCCGGCCGTGCGCACGATGAAGCCCAGGTCGTCTGGCGGCTGCAATTCCGAGAGGATTTGCCTGAGCCGCTGGCGCTGCCCCTCGTCCTGGATCTTCTTGGACACGCCCAGCTTGTGCACGTCGGGCATTAGCACAAGATAGCGGCCGGGGATGCTCAGGTAGGTCGTGAGTGCGGGCCCCTTATTGCCAATACCGATCCGGGTGACTTGCACCAAGATCTCTTGGCCTTTTCGCAGCAAGTCGTCGATACGCCGCGGGCCGTCCTTGCGCTTGGCCGAGTTGCCCTCGCGCAGGCTGGGCAGCGTGTCCGACGCGTGCAAGAACCCGTTCCGCAGGCCGCCGAAATCAATGAATGCGGCGTCGATTGCAGGCTCGACGTTGACCACGCGGCCTTTGTAGATGTTGCCGACAATCTGGGAAGAGGACTGCCGTTCGAGATACAGCTCCTCCACCAATCCTTCTTCCAACACGGCGATCCGGCTCTCGCCGGGATCGACCGCGTTGATCAACATTTTCTTAACCATTCACTCCTCTTGTCGCCCTTCTGGGCGTGAGGGAGCCTTGCGCGCCGGCAAGGCCGCCAGGCGGATCTCGGTCCGGGCCACTTGAGCCGCGGGTTCGCCGGGCGCGGTCGCCACACCGAGCAGCGCGAGGATGTCCCTCGGGTTGCCGGTGCCGCGGGGCGTGACCGCAAACGCAACGGTCATGCGCGTCCCGCGCGGGCCGGGCTCCAGGTCGATGGAATCGACGAAGGGCCGGACGTCCACATGCTTGTCTCCATGCCTCCCGCGCGTCACGACCAAGCTGTCCTGGCGCAGCAAATCCGCCACTTGCGCCTGGGTCACGGCGAGCCCGTGGGGCAGGTCGATGCGATAAACGACCTGTTCGATCCTGGCCCGAACGCCAGCCTCGAGCCTTTCGACCTGGGCCACGCGTACCCCTTGGGGCAGTTGTGCCTGGACGGCTTGCTGAACTTGCGACGCGGGAACCAACTCTTCGAGTTCCAACTCCATCAACTCCCGGCGCCCCGCGATGCCCACGCTGAGTGCAAGGGGGAACGACATTTTGGGCCTGGGGTTGAAGCCGTTGGACCATCGCACGGGCACGCGGGCCCGGCGAATGGCGCGCTCGAAGAGCCGCATGAGATCAAGATGTGAGATAAACCTGGCATCTCCCTCTTTGGAAAACCAAATTCGAATACGATGTTTCAAAATGCTTCAGGCAAGATCTGCTTCGTGCGTTTGCGAAGCAACTGCATGAGTTCGGCCGGGTCACCCATGTCCAATGCGGCGCAGGCCACTTCGGTGGCCTCCTCATGGCTAATCGACCGAACCACCTTCTTGACTTCGGGCACGATGGCGGGCGGGGCCAGGCTGAAGCGCGTGATGCCCAAGCCCATGAGCAACGTGGTGTACACGGGCTCGCCGGCCATTTCGCCGCATAGCGTCACAGGGATGTCGTTGTCCTTGGCCGCATCGACCGTCATTTTGATCAGCCGCAATACGGCCGGATGCGCTGGGGTGTACATGTGCGCAACGCGCTCGTTGCCGCGGTCGACCGCGAGCGCGTACTGGATCAAGTCGTTGGTGCCAATGCTGAAGAAATCGCACTCTTTCGCCAACGCGTCGGCCATGAGCGCCGCGGACGGCACCTCGATCATGATCCCAATGGTGATGTCCCGATTGAACGCCTTGTCCTCTTGCTCCAGGTCGTCCATCACCTCTTCCACGATGCCTTTGGCCTGCCGGAGTTCGCTCATGGAAGTGATCAGCGGAAAGAGGATGCTCGCGTTCCCGAACGCGGACGCCCGCAGGATCGCCCGGAGCTGGGTCTTGAATAGGCCCAGGTTGCGAAAGCAGTAGCGAATCGAGCGGCAGCCCAGGATTGGATTGGCCTCGCGCATGCCCGACCCGTTGAACGCGTCAAACTTGTCCGCGCCCAAGTCCAGCGTGCGGATCACGATCGGACGCCCGCCCATCTCACGCACCGCGTGAGAGTAGGCGTCGAAATGGTCGCGCTCGGCCGGCGGCTCGGTCGCCGTCATGTAGAGGAACTCCGTACGGTATAGCCCGATGCCTTCGACTCCATAGTTGAGGCTCGTGGCGATCTCGTGGGGGAACTCGATGTTGCCAAGCAGCTCGACCGCCAGCCCGTCCCTCGTGACCGCAGGCAGGCCCTTGAGTTCCTCGACCAGTTGCGTTTCGAACACGGAGATGGCGCGCTCGCGAGCGCGGTACGTCTTGATCGTCTCCTCGTCTGGGCTGATGATGACCAGCCCGCGGTTGCCGTCGATGATGACCGGATCCCCGCCTGACAAGTCCGTAGATATGGTCTCCAGGCCCACCACCGCCGGGATGCCCTTGGCCCGCGCCACGATGGCCGTGTGCGACGTGCGCCCACCGACGTCTGTGGCGAAGCCCTTGACTCGATTCGCGTCCAAGTTGGCGGCTTGCGATGGTGTCAGGTCGGACGCGATCACGATCACACCATGGTCGAGGTCGTCGAGCTGCTCACGCTGTCCGCCAAGCAGGTACTTCAGGACGCGCTTCTCAAGGTCGTAGATATCGCTGACGCGATGAGAGAAGTGGTCGTCGTTGATCTGCCGAAAGGCCTTGATGAGCCTCCGAAGGACGCGGGACACCGCGTATTCCGGGCTATAGTACCGATCGCGCATCCGATCCACGCACTCTCGCCACAGGTGCTGGTCGTCAAGCAACTGAATGTGCCCCAAGAAGATCTCCCCCACCTCGGGGCCCAGCTTGCTCGTCGTACGCTCCTGGAGTTGTGCAATCTCGGCTTTCGAGTTTTCCAGGGCTTGACGGAGACGTTCGATTCCCTCTTCGACTTGATCCGGCCGAATATGGCGTTCGGGAATGACCGCGCCTTCACTGTCGAGGACAAACGCCTCTCCAATGGCCACGCCGGGCGCCACGGCTATGCCTCGCTTAATCTCCATTGGAGCCCTCGCTGAACTTCGATTCAACCAGTGCAACGATGGCCCGGCACGCGGCCTCTGCATCCACTCCTTGGGCTCGAATCGTCAACACCGACTGGTCCACTGCACAAAGCTCCATAAGCATCAAGATGCTGCGCGCATCCGCCTCCTTGCCATTGCACACGACCACCACCTCCGCGTCGTGGCCTTGCAGTGCGTTGGCGATGAGCATCGCCGGCCGGAGATGGAGGCCTGCCTCGTAGTCGAGCACGGCTGTGGCTTCATACACCATGGCGGGATTGGGCCAGGAAGCCGGGCATCGGCCCTTGCAGGCGAACGGCCCTGCGCAGAGCAGCCAGGCGAATGAGCCCCCTACTCCTCAGCTTCGTCGACGTCCTTAGCTTCCTCGGCTTCCACAAACGCCTCGGCCGGCTTGCGCTCGTGCCGGTGGTCCTGGAGGCGGTCCTTGAAGCGAGTAATCTGTCGGTCAAGCTTCTCAATCACCGCGTCGATCGCGGCATACATATCGTCGCCATCGGTGGCCTTGGCCACAAATTGGTGTCGTTTGGCCGAGATAACAAACTCGGCCTCATTCTGCCCGCCCTCCAGACTCAACGTCACATGCACGTTCATCAGGCCATCGAAGTGGCGTTTTAGCTTGTACGTCTTCTCCTCGACGTGGCCTTGCATGGCTGGAGTTACATCCAGATGCCGCCCGGAAATGTTGAGCTTCAAGGGCGAATCTCCTTGTTTACGAGGCTTGCGGCTTGCAAAATGGAGGGACTTCCAGAAGCTGAAGACACAGGCCGGCCACAGAGATCATGAAGCAAGGAATAGCACCTCACCCTCCATCGAGGCAGCCTTCCAAGCGATCCGCTCGCAGGCCGTACGCTTCCGTTCCATACATGCATAATACATGCACTAAGAAGTGTAACACACAATCGACGGGAGTGTCAATGATGAGGAACTCGCCGGCCGCCCCGTTGACACCTGCCACTCACGGGGCTATAATTTTTGTGCATATGCAGGCCGTGGCGGCTACGCTCGTGGCTAAGCGAAGCGGCGGATCAAGCGAGCCAAGCGTCGCGCGTGCCAATGCCACAAGGAAGAAACCGATAGAGACGGCATCCGTCACTGCCGCATCCTCACCCACCCCGACTGCCCGCCAGCCTAGCGGCTGGCCGCGAGTCATCCTGCCCCAAGGAGACACATGATGGCCGAGAACGTGATTGAGTTCAGCGACGACAACTTCGAGGCGGAAGTGCTCCAGGCCGATACTCCTGTGCTCGTGGATTTTTGGGCGGAATGGTGTGGCCCTTGCCGCATGCTGGCGCCGGTGATCGAGGAGATCGCGGGAGAGTTCGACGGCAAGGCGAAAGTCGGCAAGCTGGATACCGACGCCAACCAAAAGACCGCCGCCCAGTACGGCGTGACCGCGATCCCGACGATCATCGTGTTCAAGGGCGGCGAGGTGGCCAAGCAAATGGTCGGCCTCCAGTCCAAAGCCAGTATCGCTGAGGCGCTTGACGCCGCGCTATCGTAATCGAGCGCCAGCTCGGCAGTTTGAGGAAGCCCGGCTTGCAGCAGCCGGGCTTCTGTTATGTACCCCCTCTACCCATGGCAATTACCCACACGTAAGACCGTTGGGCCGCAGGCCACAGGAAGCCAGAAATGTCCCACGGATGTTCGCATGGCCCCCGGATAGAAGGGGGAACAAGGCATCGGCGAGACGGGTTTGTCATCTGTGGGGCTCTCACCCCTGCCACACGACTGAGACCTCATGGCTCTTGACCCCGACAGGGGTCATACAACA
>JAJRTI010000618.1 GCA_024278415.1 Planctomycetota bacterium
AGGCTTCGGTACCACGTGCGGTCCAGGCGTATGTTGCGGTCCTGGGGCTTGGGCCGCGGCTTCACCGCAAACACGCCGCAGAGCGCGTCCGCTCCGTAAAGGATCGTTGCAGTGTTTGGACCGGCTTGAAAAGTCGCCATCGCGACACACGCGGCCGGCGCCCGGCCAGTCGCCTCTTTCCCTCGGTGATCGTGCCAGAAGACGCGTAGACCACCCTTGGTGCACGATACGACCTGCCGAGTTTTTTCGCCGCCAAACAGGTCAACACACTGGACCGAAACCGGAACACGGATGTTGAGCCCGCCGTGCTTCGTCTTGCCTACCGGTAGCACCTGTTTGCCATCCGCGTCGTACGCCTTGAGGAGCGGGTAGGACGTCATGAACTGCGCCACGATTTCGAGCCGGCCGTCGCCATTGATGTCAGCCACGTCGCCAGCGACGAAGTCGCCGCGGTAGCGCCCGCGCCAGAACGTCATGTAGCGCTCCCATCGCAGCTTGCCCTGGCCGTCGAGCACGTGTACCCAGTTGGCGCCAACGACCACCTCCTGCCGGCCGTCGCGGTCGAGATCGGCGATCTTCACGTAGTCCACGCGCGGCGGCCCGTCCGTGCCCGTCTGCGACGCTTTGCAGGGGAACTCCCAGAGCTTCTGGCCCGCGGCCGACAGCGCGTAGACCTTCTCGTCGTCACAGCCGGCCACCACCTCCGGCCGGCCGTCGCCATCGATGTCGCCCACGTCGAGCGCGCGCACCGGCTGGCCTGTCTCGAACCGCCACAGCAGCTTGCCGTCCGGCCGGAACGCGGCGACGCCCGTGGGGCTGCCAACAACCCATTCATTGCCCCCGCCGTCCAAGTCGGCGAGCACGAGTTTCTCGATGGGCATCGACAACGCGACGGCATCGCCGGAGAGGTCCCGTTCCGCGCGGGCTTGAGATTTCGTCTCGCCCGCGCGCGTCAGCGACTGTGCAGCAGCCAGCGCTTCATTCAGCGGGACTGTCGCACTGCTGAGCTTGCCTCCGCGAAGCACGATACGAGTGTCCTTTGCAATCACGAACACGTCGGCCGCGGCGAGTCCGCCGGGCACGTCGCCCAAGCCCAGCAGCACGTCCCGGCCTCTGTCCGCCACGCGCACGCAACTCTCGCCCAGCGCCTCCATGCCCACGTCGTCAGCCTGGGCCGCGTCCTCGTATGGATAGAGAAGGTTCGCAAAGCCGATCGTCTCACCCTTGGCGAGCGTGCGCGCCTTGTCCTGCTGGAAGATCTGCACGACCGGCTCCGCGTGCGGATAGAACGTGGTCCAGCCGCGGCGGTCGCTGAACTCGTAGCGTTCGAGGTCGAGCGCGGCTCCGCCGTCGGACACGATTTTGCAAAAGCGGCCGTCCTGCTCGAGCGTCAGCGTCCGGACGTCGAGCCTCGGCTTGCCCAGGCAGCGGAAGCTGTTGCGCACGAAGTACTCGCCTGCTTCATTCGGAACGGCTCGGTCAATCACGACGAAGTAGCGCCCCTTGCGCCAGAAGATCGTGCGTTCGGTGCTGGCGAAGCGCGTGCGGGTGACGGCCCATGCGTCGTTTTGGAACAGATTCTCCAGCGTGGCGAGCGTGCGCTTGCGGTACCCGCCTTGGCCCTTCTGCGTCACGAGCAAGCCGCTGTGGTCTGCGAAGCTGCGCTGCTGATACGTGTGGTCCACGAGCCACATGCGGCCGAGCGCGGTAAAGTTGATGATGGTGTTGATGTCGTCGTGTTTGTGTCCATGAGGCCCGGGCCCCTTGCCCCACGCGCCCGCGCCGTCGAGGAGAAGATACTGGCCGTCGCGGTCCCAGTTCTCCTTGAAGATGAGCTTGTTGAAGCGCTTCGGATCGATGTCGCGCTTCTCCGCGAACACGGCCTCCTTCACCGCGTCGCCCTTGACGAGCGGGGCCTCGTAGAGCGGGATGCGGATGAGGCCCGTCCATTCCTTGGGCTCCTGGGGCTCGACGCTGAAGTCGATGGCCAGCGACTTCTGGAAGATGCGCAGGCCGCTGTTCACGTGCAGACCGTTGCGCACCACCCACCACAGCCGCGGGTCTCGATAGAACCACGCGGCCGGAGCCAGCGTCTCGAAAACGCCCGGCAACACAAGCCCCGGGCCGTCGCCGAAACCGGTGGACAAGCCCAGGTTGTTCACGCACGCGAGCGCGATGTAGCGCGCGTGCGTTGCGGCCACCCCGCGCTTGAAATACGTGAGGTCCCCTTTCTCCAGCGCGTAGTCCATCGTGGCCATCGGGCAATACACCAGGTAGCCGGCCGCGTCTTCGAGAATCTGATGCGTGCTCGCCTGCGCGGAGAACACCGCGCTCGCACAGCGCATCCAATACGGGCTGTTGGACACGGTGTAATACTTGTCGAAATAGTGCCACGCTTGGAACGAGCGCAGAGCGGAGAACGTGCCGTGGTTCTCGTCCATGGCTTGCACCGCGCCGTCGCGCACTTGCTTGTGAAACGCGCGGGGCTCGTGTCCGAGGGCCGCGTCCATGAGCAGCGCGTTGGTGATGTCAAGCCGGTCTTGGTCCGTCCAGATCGGCAACTCTTCGAGCAAGTCCCATTCGTGCACGTGTCCCGCGGACCGGCCGCCCATGCCTTCGCGTTTGGCCGTCCGCTTCAGCAGATGCCGGTTCTTGTCGAGCAGCTCCTTCATGAGCGGGAGCAGTTCGCGGTCGCCGCGGAGGAAGTATGTCTGCCCCATGCGCGCGAGCGTGCCCGTGAGCGAGACCAGGTTCTTGCCTTTGTCCTTGCAGTCCACGATGCGGCCCTTCTCGTCCATGAAGCCGGCCCGTTGGAGTTGATCCTTGAACCACACCATGCCCGTGTACTGCGGCTGCCGCTTCGACGTGAGCTGGTGCGACGCGTCCGGGAAAAAGCGATACGCTTTCTTCTCGAACTCCACGTCGACGATGGGCCCCGGCAGAACGACGTCGCCTCCGCGCACGCGCAGGTATTTCTTTCGGAACACCTCGATCGCTTTCGCGACGCCCTCCGCGTCCGAGCCAGCCAGCACGAGGACGTTGATGCGCTTCGCCCAAGGATCGTGGACCGTACGCACCACGTAGCCCCCCTTCCCCGGATAGATCGAGTCCGCGACGACGTACCGCTCACCGTAGAGCCGCGCGAGCACGCGGTTGTTGTTCACGTTGCCCAGAGCGATGAGGTTGCGCCCGGCGATGGCGTCGAAGTCGATGCGCCAATCCTCGTCCACGAGCGTGGCCGCAGGAAGCACCTGGACCGCGATGCCCGCCGGAAGAATCGTGCCCGCCATCTGCACGTACGCGTCGCCCGGCGGCACCGCGAC
The DNA here is from genome assembly GCA_024278415.1 of Planctomycetota bacterium. Next base: position 3,324 of record JAJRTI010000618.1, read on the forward strand.
GAGGCACTTCGCCAGCCCACGCTTCACGAGCGCGGTGCTCGGATAGAGCGGCTTCAGCTTCGTAATGACCGGCGTCATGGCCTGGAGCTGGCACGCGAGCAGTATGGCGATGGCGATGCAATGTATCCGACGCATGGCGGTCTCCTTTCTTGCCTTGGCGCTGTGATTGTAGCCTATTCCCGCAGTGGCGGCGAGTCCCTCCGCGCGTTGACGCGGTTCATCGAAGCGGCGTGCTTCCAACGCATTCAGAGAGACAACGAATGGGTGTAGGTCTGATTGTACGTATCCCAACGCGTCGCATTCTGGAGTTTCAGTTTCGAAGTGGATTCAGGCAGGTTCACAACAAACGTCCCGGCTCTTCGCCTGCGTGCAACCCCTCGCGGACACCGCAGCCCGAAGGG
>JAJRTI010000619.1 GCA_024278415.1 Planctomycetota bacterium
CCACAGATACCCACAGATTGCGCAGATCAGAGGAGACGGCTGCTTACCCCATCTGTGTGATCTGTGGGTATCCGCGGACATCTGTGTTTCCTTGTTCCACGGACTGTGGCGTTGCTCCCAAGCAAGGCCGTTCGCTGTGATCTGTGGACGGTACACTTTTCTTGTTTTGCGTCGCGGTTGCTAATGGTCAAGGCACTAACACTCAGTCCCGCAGGGACGGCTGAACTGCCAGACGAGGCCGAGACTCAGCCGTCCCTACGGGACTGCGGGAGAACCTGTCGGCGAACCTGCCCCCAGCGCTGAAGCGCTGGGCTATTCTCAAACGTGCCTACGGCACGGGGATGGTGCCAGCCCAGACATACCGCGCTTCCCGATCGCTTGGCCTTCGGGCTCCAAACCAGTAGCTACGCCCATCGCAAGTCCCCAATCGACAATCACAGCACTTCGTTCATGCTGCCGGAGCGATAGCCGGCGAGGTCGAGCGTGACGTAGGCGTACCCGATGGCCTTGAGCCTGTCGACGATCTGTTTGCGCACGCCGGCCTCGGCGACCCGCGGGATGTCGCCCGGCGGCACTTCGATGCGCGCGAGGTTGCCGTGGTGGCGGACGCGGCATTGCGCGTAACCGAGCGCGCGGAGTGTGTCTTCGGCCTGGTCGATCATGCGCAGGTTTTCGGGGGTAATCGGGTCGCCGTAGGGGATGCGCGACGCGAGGCAGGCGAGCGACGGTTTGTCCCAAGTGAGGAGGCCGAGTTGCTTCGAGAGCCTACGGATATCGTCCTTGCCCATGCCGGCTTCTTTGAGCGGGCTGCGCACGCCCAGCTCGGCCGCGGCCTTGGCCCCGGGCCGGTAGTCGCCGGTGTCGTCTGCGTTCGTGCCGTCGACGAGGTGTGCGAGGCCGCGGTCTTGGGCCATGCGCTTGAGCCGGCCGAAGACCTCCTTCTTGCAGTGGTAGCAGCGGTCCGGCGGGTTGTCCGCGATGCCGGGGATTTCGAACGCGTCCGCTTCGACGACCTCATGCCGGACGCCAATCACCTCCGCGGCCTCCCGCGCGTCGTTCACCTCGAAGCTGGGGTGGATCTGCGCCCTCACCGTGACCGCGAGCACGCGGCCGCCCAGTTCCTCTTGGCACACTTTCGCCAGCAGCGTGCTGTCCACGCCTCCGGAGAAGGCAACGACACAGCTCCCCAACCCGCGCACGATCTCGCGCAGGTGCTCGGCCTTGTCCTCGAATGTTCTCTGGCTTGTCACGTCTTCAACAGGAAACGTAACACTGGCGGCAAAGCGTGTCAAGGCATGGGGGCCGGGCGTTTCCCCATGCGCCCCGGCTGTAGTGCGCACGAAGATCGTGCCGATGCGAGCTTAGCGGGACGCGCCCTCTTTTCTCGGATGTGGCGTGGAGCTATAATCGAAGTTTGCTGCTTCGGACCCAAACAGTGAGGCAAGGCTCCCTGTGGAGAGGGGAGTTGGGCCGTCTGGGCGGCCAACAGTACACACCGTGCGGAGACAGGGACTATGAACCGAATCGTCTTGGCCTATTCGGGCAGCGTGGTGGGCACGGTCTGCATCCACTGGCTTCGGCACAAGCGCGACATGGAGGTGGCGACGTTTTCTGCGAACTTGGGCCAGGGCGAGTACCTCGAGCCCAAGGGCGAGCTGGCGGTCGAAACGGGCGCAGACTCGGCCCACGTTGGCGACTTGCGCCGACGGTTCGTGAACGAGTTTGTCTTGCCAACCCTCAAGGCCAACGCGGAGCCCGCGGCCGGCCGGCCGCTGTCGTCGGCCCTCGCGCGGCCCATCATCGCGATTGAGATCGTGAAAATCGCGGTCGAGGACAGCCGCGCGTTCGTGGGCCACGCGGGCAAACCCATGAGCGCGGACCAAACCCAGTTCGAGGGATGCGTGGCCACGCTCGCGCCCCAACTCAGCATCATTTCGCCACAGCGCGAGTGGAACCTGGAGTCGCCCGCTGCCATTCTTGCATACGCCAAGAAGTACGGCCTGCGCGTCAACCAGGATGAGTTGCACCCCTATGGCATCGACCGCAATCTCTGGGGGGTGCGGGTGCAGTGCAGCGAGACTGAGGATCTTTGGAAGCCTCCCCCGGAGTCGCTGTTCAGCATCACGCGGCCGGCCCACGACGCACCCAACGAGCCGGCTGAAGTGGTGATCGGTTTCGATGCGGGGACGCCCGTGTCGCTTGACGGCAAACCGACCGATCTCCTCGACATGATCGAGGCGCTCAATACACTCGGAGGCGAGCATGGGGTTGGCCGCTACGACGTGACCGAGGACCGCATGACGGGCATTCGGTCGCGGCGCCTCTACGAGGCGCCCGCGGCCACCATCCTCCAGACCGCTCATATGGCCCTCGAGGGCATTGTGCTCACGCGTGGGCTCGTGCGCTGCAAGCGCGAGCTAGCCAAAGAGTTCGCCACGCTCATCTACCGCGGCCACTGGTTCTGCGACGAGCGCCGCGCGCTGTCCGCGTTCGTGGACGAGACCCAGCGCCGCGTGACGGGCGACGTGCGCGTGCGCCTGTACAAGGGCGCCTGTAGCGTGGCCGGCCGGCGGTCGCCCTATTCGATGTACGACGTGGAGCGCACATCGCCCCAAGAAGATCTGGCCGATGGCCCGGCCATGGGCGGGTACGCCAAGATCCTCAGCTTGCCCCTCAAGACCGAAGCCCGGCGAGACCAACTCCAGGGCGAATTGATCAAAGAGGAGAGTGAAGATTGAAGGACGGCAGTTTGACATTGGGAATTCCTGCTCTGCAACCCTCAATCTCTGCCTGATTCCTCATCCCGGATCCGCAAGGCGGGCTGCGCTCGCAACCCAAGGCCATTGACCGCCATGGATCAGAAGCAGGACATGGCGCGTGGAGCGCAGGTTCGCTGTTCTGTATTGCGTATTCGGATTGCGTATTCGGATTGCGTATTCGGATTGCGATCCGAGATACGGAATACGCAATACGCTGCCGAGACTGCGCACACACCGCGCAGCTTTTTGTTTTTCGTGGCCGTTTCTGACGGCAAAGGCACGAACGACACATGACCCCACCCAAGACGCCCCACGCCGTCGAGATCCTGGCCATCGGCAAAGAACTCGCACAGGGCGACGTGGTCGATACCAACTCAGCTTTCATCGCCAGGCGGCTCGTGCCGCTGGGGTTCGACGTGTCGCGGCACGTGACCGTCACGGACGAAATAGGGACCATCAAATCCGCGCTCGGCCGGGCCTGCCATCGCGCCGCCGCAGTAGTGGTGACGGGCGGCCTCGGCCCCACGGACGACGACCTGACCCGCCACGCGGTGGCGGAGCTGTGCGGCGTCGAATTGGCGCTGCACCCCCCGTCGCTCGACCGCTTGGAGCAGATCTTTCGCTCGTTGGGCCGGCCCATGCCCGCGTGCAATCGCGTGCAGGCCATGATGCCTTCGGGCAGCCGCGTCATCCCCAATCCCGCTGGCACGGCCGCGGGCTTCGCCATCCAACACGATGGCGCCACGCTCGTGTGCCTGCCCGGTGTGCCGCGGGAGATGAAGGCCATGGCGGACGAGGCGATCCGCCACGTGGCTGAGGCGACGGCATCGGCAAGCGCGGAGCCGCGCCAGCCGGCGGTCGTGCGCGTGCTCAATTGCTTCGGTGTGTCTGAATCGCAGATCAACGCGCGCGTGGGCGGCATGATGGCGCCGGACCGGAACCCCGCGCTGGGCACGATGGCCTGCGACGGCGTGATCCGCCTCCGGCTGATGGCTCGCGCGGATTCGGCCGGCGAGGCCGACGCACTGCTCGATGCCGACGAAGCGCACCTGCGCGAGCAGTTCGGCGCGGCGATCTTTTCGTCAGGCGAGACCACGCTTGCCGAGGTCGTGGCCGAAGAGCTTCAGGCCGCGCGGTGCACGCTTGCCACCGCGGAGTCGTGCACGGGCGGGCTCGTGGGCCACTGGCTCACGCAAGTGCCCGGCATCTCCAAGCACTACCGTGGCGGTGTAGTCGCGTACAGCAACGAGGCCAAGGCCTCCTTGCTCGGCGTGCCAGGCGAGTTGTTCGAGAGCGTGGGTGCGGTGAGCCCCGAAGTGGCGACGGCCATGGCCGAGGGCGCCGCGGCGCGGTTGCAGGCGGACATCGGCATTGGCGTCACGGGCATCGCGGGACCTGGCGGCGCGGCGCCCGGCAAGCCCGTAGGGCTCGTGCATATCGCGGTGGCGCGGCCCGGCGGCACGCGGCATCGCGAGTTTCGGTTCCCCGGAGAGAGAGTTGTCGTGAAGGACAGAGCCGCGAAGTCGGCCTTGAATATGGTCCGCCTGGAGTTGCAGGAGCGACGGACCGCCCCCCGATCCCTCTACACACAGCATGGAGGCTGATTTGTCGAAAAGGCGTACAGATTACTCGCACACCCATTCGCAACACTTTGTCAAGCAGAAGGACGACGGGTACATCCGCATGCGATGCAGAGAATGCGGAACGAAGTTGAAGGCGAAGAAAGACTTCGCTGGGCAAATGTTCACCTGCAAGTACTGCAAGACGCCCAACGTCCTGCCATTCTTGAATGAGGACGGCGTCGTCACGGACGATGCGCGGGCCGATCCACAAGTCGGCCACGACGCGACTGCGCTGTCGGACTGGGAACAGGGCGACCGATGGGCGCCCCAGTTCCACCGGACGGTGACGCGTATCCAAGAAATCGACGACTTGATGAACGCGATCTTCCAGAAGTATCAGGACGCGTTCTCACGCGCGCAGAACATGTTCGCCGACCAGAACATGACGCACGAGCAGCACAGGGCGGAACTGGAGAGAGTCAGGCGCGACTTGGACATGGACGTGCGCGTGCTTGTGCGAGAGAAGCGAGACGCGCTGAAGGAGAAGGTCGCCAAGCTGCGCAACCACCCCATGGCCAAGTCCGTGGCCATCCGAGAGCAACTCGACGAAGCCATTCGGCACCACGCAGCATTCAACCTGTTCGCCGAGGCGCTGTTCGACTGAGCCTTGTATCGAGGCGCGGCGACGGCCAATGTGCAGGCATACCGCCCAACAAAAAAAGGGACAGCAGCGCTCGCTGCTGTCCCTTTTGCTTTTCCACGTCAGCCCAGCGCCCAGTGTCAAGCGAGGCGCCAGGCAACGTTCCTAGTCGACTTCCGTACCTTTGTTGTCCACGCCATCCGTAATGATGGACTCGCCGGACACGCGACGCGTGGGGTCGGTGTCGCACTTGGGCGAACGGCTGTCGATTTGGCCGCCGCCGACATACTCGACGTGGCCATCGAAGTAGAGCACGTCGTTGCCGCCCTGGAGACGCTCATCCTCGCGTCCCGCATTGTTCGCGGCTTCATTGTCCACATAGGGCACCTGCATGCCGCCATGGAAGCGGGCGTTATGCGGGCCGTTGAACGGCGAGAGGTTGCTGGGGAAGATGCGTTGCGACTTGGCATTGATCAGGGTGCTGGCATCCTGGTCCGCGTCGCTTCCCGAGGAGGAAGACTCACCCGGAGGCCGTCTGCCTAGTGGATCTGGGTTAGCGCCGGTGCCATCTTCGAAACTGGGATGGACGCTGTCCATGACCGCGGGAGTTCTGGACAGGAAGAGGATGACGCTCAGGCCCTTTCCGCCCACCTCACGGTTCATGCCGTAGCTGCCGCCCTCTGGAAAGAACTCGTCGATCGAGGTCGTGTTGCTGGCGAGCTTGTACTTCGGGTCCGCCGCGTTCGCATCATAGTAGTACGCGTTCTTATCGATACCGCGAAACGGCATGTTGTTGTTGTTGACGTCCTTGTAGTCGCCGGTGTTGAACGTGTCTGGCGAATCGTCATTGGGGCAGACGAAGACCCGCTTGTCCGAGAGGAAGCCCTGTATGACGAGCTTCTGATACCAGTTGCCATAAATGCCCGACGTGTCATTTGCGAGGGCGCCGGCTTCCACGTTTGCCCAGGGGATAATCTCACCACGCTGGCTTGTCGTGAGAGTCTGTAGGCCGAGGCCAATCTGCTTGAGGTTGGCCTGGCAAAGCGATTGGCGCGCACGATTCTTCGCGCGTTGAAGCGCGGGCAGAAGCAGCGCGGCCAGAATGGCGATGATCGCAATGACCACCAGCAGTTCGATCAGCGTGAACGCTTCCTTCTTTCGTAAATACCGCATCCAAATGTCTCCTGAAATTCAGCACCAGAGGTCGAACAAGTCGCAGAGGGTCGGCAAAAGGAACTGATAGATGAAAAAATCTTACATGTGCCGACGCCTCCTCAGCGGGATCGTTGTTGCGAGGCACACGCCTCACATCAAAGTCCAATCGGCGTCTGTAACCGGGCGCTTATCACCTCCTTCGGAAGTAGCCGGCGGCAACAGGGCCGACGGTCAGGCTGTGCTTCTGATCCCTTCAACTGCTGATGCACATCCGATCAGCAGCGCTGGTGGCAGGATTTGTTTTCGAGAAGTACTGCGGTATCAGTTTACTCAGCACGCAGGCTGCTGTCAAGGCAAAAAAGCGATGCACGTTCGCCTTTATTTGCGCTCGCCATACGCGGCCGAGACGAGCTGCACCGAACGGGCTCCTGCGAGCCTGCATCGCGCCGCCCCAGGCCACTCAGCCAGCGATACCCAAGCTTGGGCATCTCGCCGGAAGGAGCGCAAGCTCCCCAGCTTCAACTCGCCGGCCGGATGTGCTATGTTAGTGCCTTATCCATCCAGAACTGTCATGAAAAACAAGAAGTTGCTTGCCCGGAGCGGATCCCGAGGCCTCGGGACCGTCCGTCGGAACGCGAAGGCGTTCCGCTCCTGGGTTGCGGGCGCAGCCCGCCTTGTATGCTGTGCGCTCCGAAGGGGCGCAGCCAACGCTTTTTCCGAGAGTTCGCAGATCCGAATTCCATGACCTGGGCAGACCGACGATACGACTTCGAAGACGGCCCTCGCGCGCCACTGAAGCCGGGCGCAGTGACCAAGGGCATCATTGCCACCTGTGCAGGGATCTGGCTACTGGAGATGATGGCCGGGCCCTCTGGCATTGTTCGCTTTGAATACTACCTGGCCCTTGATCCGAGAGCGCTGGTCAAGCATTTCTTCGTCTGGCAGCCGTTCACGTACATGTTCCTGCACAGCACCAATGGGATCTTCCATATCCTCTTCAACATGCTGTGCCTCTATTTCATCGGCCCCAGTGTCGAGGCCGCGATTGGTCCAAAGCGCTTCGCGCATCTGTTTGTTTGGGGCGGCGTGGCGGGCGGGCTCGCCCAGTGCTTCTTCATGCCGCGAAACCCCGTGGTGGGCGCCTCTGCGGCGATCATGGCGGTGTTGGTAGTGTTTGCCGCGTTCTACCCCAACGCCCAATTCCTCTTCATGTTTGTCTTCCCCATGAAGGCCAAGCACTTGGTGCTTCTGTTCATCGCCATTGATCTCTATCGTGGGTATGTCGGCTCGTCTGGCATCGCCTCGTTCGCTCACCTCGGCGGCGCGCTCTTCGGCTTCCTGTTTCTCAAGTTCGGACCGCTGGCCCAGAATGTAACCGCACAGTGGGCGCGAACCAAACGCCAAAAGCACCAGATGCGGACCGAAGATCAACGCGCGAGAGTAGACGAGATCCTGGACAAGATCAACTCGAGCGGAATGGGCAGCCTGACAAAGCGGGAGCGGGCTTTCCTTATGGAGGCGAGCCGGAACTACCGGGACCGCACAGGGCTGTAGCCACCGTTCTCCGTGGGGGGGGGCCAACAGTGATCAGCACGCCGGGTGCAAGCCAATGCCATCAACACAAGGCGGGCGGCGCCCGCAACCCGGGAGCGGAACGCCTTCGCGTTCCGACGGACGGTCCCGAGGCTTCGGGATCCGCTCCATGCATGCAACATCTTGTTTTTCGTCGCGGTTACGAATGCTTAAGGCACTAAGGCCACTGACCGCCATGGATCAGAGGCAAGACATGGCGTGTGGAGGGCTGGCTCGCTGTTCCGTATTCCGTATTCGGATCGCGATCCGAGATACGCAATACGCTGCCGAGTGTGCACACCCCGCGCAACTTCTTGTTTTTCGTGACCGTTCCTGACGGTGAAGGCGCTAACTGGTTTTGCGCTTTCGTGGCGCACTTTTCTTGCGCTGCTTTGTGCTAAAGAAATGTGGCAATTCCATGCTTTTTTCGCTTGACAACCCCCATATCAGGTGTATACTCCCCGCAACTCAACCAAATGTTGACTTGGGACTTGCCTCAAACTCGTCGGCCCAGCATCCGTGTGCTACAGGCCCGCCTGGGGCGAAACCCGATCAACCCCGGCCGTAAGGGCAAGGGCGTTCAATCTAAATTCTCGGATAGCGGAACTGCTTCTTGCCCTTACGCCATTTTTATGTACGCACCCAAATGGGGCCAGCCGAGCGGTGCGGGGACAGGGTGAGGCGGCCGCACCATCGACAGGGGAAAGCTCCTGGGGCGCAGCAGTGCCACCGCGGGGCGCCGGGTTACAGCGCAAAGGCGGAGTGCTTCTTGCCGAAGACCGCGCGGGTGCTAGCCCCTCCCATTCGACGCGCGCAGGCTGTTGCTCAACCCACGCGTCCGCCTGGGCCGGTCAGGTTTTCAGACGGCGAGTTTTCCGACACTTCTATCCCGGGCTGGTCAGAAATGCGGGTTAGCGCTTTTCTAACTTGGCCCAGCCCGCGTTGTTCCCTATAATTGATCCCCCTTCACACTCACAATTGCTCCATCACGGTGGCCGAATGGGACGGACGGAGCCAGGAATGGACCCCGACAAGCCAAATCATCTGGAGAACACACACGCGGCCCAGGTGCGGAGCGAAGTGGCGGCGAAGCATGGCCCTCTCGTACGCGCGGGAGACGCCACGCCAGAAGCCGGCCGCAAGATCATGCTGTTCCACGTCGAGTGTGTGCTCGCGCACGAGGCGGGAACGCGCAACGGCGGCGACATCGAGAGCCTCCACGACATGCGCGTGGCGACTCGGCGCCTGCGCTCCGCGTTCCGCATGTTCCGCAAGCCCATGGGCCGGGCTCTGCTCGATCCGTTCCAGGAAGACATCAAGTGGCTCAACCGGTCCCTTGGCGACGTACGCGACCTCGACGTGAGCATGGCGCACATGAGGAAGCGCCGCGGGAAGGCGCCCATCGAGGACAGGCCCATCATCGACGCGATCCTAGCGGAACAGCACACGGCGCGCGACGCCGCGCGCGCACACATGATCGAGTGCCTCGACTCCGAGCGCTACCGCGGCCTCATGCGCGGCCTCGGCGAGTTCCTCCGTTCGCCGGGGATCTTCGCCGGATGCCCCGCCGCTGGCGAGCCGCTCGCCAAGTTTGCGCCGCGGATCCTGCGCAAGCGGCTCAAGCGCGTGCGCGCCTACCGCAAGACCCTCCAACGGGCGGACTCCCAGCAGCTCCACGCACTGCGCATTGACTGCAAACATCTGCGGTACGCGGCGGAGTTCGTGCGCAGCGCCTACCCCAAACGCCTTGGCAAATGGATCAACCGAGTCACGAAAGTGCAAGGCGTGCTCGGCGATATCCACGATGCCGACGTGCGCGTCGACACGCTAACCGAATTCGCCGAAGTGCATGGCGGGCAGGCAGATCTGGCCTTGGGCGTGCAACGGCTCATTGGGTTCGAGCAAGGCCGGCGCGCGGGATTGATCGAGCGCTTCTACGCGCTGTGGCCCAAGCTCAGCAGCAAGAGATTCAAGCGCCGCCTCAACGCGATCCTCGCGGAGCCGATATGACACGCGTCGCGCTCGTCGCCGACATCCACTCCAATGTCCACGCGCTGCGCGCAGTGCTCGCCCACATCGACGCCCAAGGCGCCGACGCGATCTACGACCTGGGCGACGTGGTGAACTACGGCCCCAGCCCCAACGAAGTCGTCGACCTCCTCCGCGAGCGCGCCATCCCGTCTCTGCGCGGCAACCACGACGACAAGGTCCTCGCGTTTGGGTCCAATCGCCGCGAGTACGCGCGCACCAAACGAGCGATCTCCTTCGCGTCATTCAAGTTCACCTACGAAACCCTCCGAGAAGACAACCGCGCCTGGCTCGCGGCGCAACCGGCCGAACGCAAGATCAAGGCCGACGGCGTCGGACTCCGCCTGACGCACGCGGTCCCGCCAGACCTCCGCACACAGATCGAGAACACCTCCGCCGCCCCCCCCCTGCATCGCGCCCGCGTCCACGGCTGGGGCCACAGCCACGTGCCGGCCGTCGTGCCCCTTGGCCACGTGCTCTACGTGAACGCCGGCACGGTCGGCCGCGGGAGCCGCGGCGACGTGCGCGCGTCCTACGCGCGGGTGGACATCGAGGGCGGCCGCGCCACGGCACAGATCCAGTGGGTCGAGTACGACCTGCGTCCGCTCCTCCAGGCGCTCACCGCGTCGCCGCTGCCCGACGCGTTCACCGAGATGTTCCGCCGCGGCGTGCTGCTGAGCCAGGTCGCCGATCTCGACACCGGCGAGTTACTCTCCTCGTAGCACCACCCCTGCTTGGGCATATCCATGTTGTCCCGTCCGCTTTGCATCTGGGTTCTGTCAGCCGCCGTGGCCGCGGGCACGGCGGCACGCAGCCGCGGCGCCGACGTGCCCGGCGAACGGCCTAAGGCGTTGCTGGTCGTCGTCTGCCCGGCCGAGTGGACGAAAGATCTCGCAGCTTACGTGAAGCTGCGCAGCCAATCCCTGCGCGTCGAAGTCGCGGCCATGGAGGACGTGCTCCACGCGGAGCCAGGCGAGGACGCGCCCAGCCGGCTCAAGCGATTCCTCTTCCGCAAGTGGCGCGGCGAAGGCCTTCGGTACGCGCTCTTGGTGGGCGACGCGGACACGCTGCCCGTGCGCTTCATGGTGCTCGACCGCAAGACCGACGCCGCGTTCAACTACGCGTTCTATGCCAGCGACCTCTACTACGCCGACCTGGCGCGGGACGACGGCTCGTTCGACGATTGGAACCAGCAGCGCGAGGGGTTCCACGCCCGCTACTTCGGCGAAGTGCGCGGCGAATACCACAAGACACCGCCCATCAACTACGACCGCGTCTCCTACGTGCCCGAGATCGCTGTCGGCCGGTGGCCGGTGTCGGACCGCGCCGCGCTGGCCGCGGTCGTGGCGAAGACCGTGGCGTGGGAGGCGCGAGTCACGGAGGCCGAGCCGCGCGCGCTGTTCATCCACGCCGGCGGCTGGATCGATGCGCGCAAACGCGTGGGCCAACTCGCCCAGGCTTGGGCCGCGGCCGGCTGGAGCGTGCAACGCCAGTTCTACGGCGAGAAGCCAGGCGCGCCATCGCCCAAGACTGTGAGCGCGGCCATTCGGCGCGGCCTGCACGCGGTCTTCCATGTCGGCCACGGCACCAACGAAACCTGGCAGCACTGTCTTGGCCGGCGCGAGCGCGACACGCTCGCCACCGCGCCGCCCGCGATCTACATGTCCGTAGGGTGCAGCACCGCGCACTTTTGCACCGAGCCGCCGTACCGCGCGTATCTCGACGAGCGGGGCATTCCGCATCGCGGCACGAACGCGGGCGAGGTGTTCCGATCGCCGCCGCCGGCCCCTGCGGCTCTGCAACCCGGGCGCTTCAACTCCACCGGCCTCGGCGAACGTCTCATTCGCATGCCGCACGGCGGAGCCGTGGCGTACATCGGCTGCAACACCGGCGCCCAACCTTGTGCGTTGAGCCTCCTCGACGGCTTCGCCAACAGCGTGGCGAACGGGCAGGCGCCGCGCGTTGGCGACGCCTGGCGCCTGGCCGTGGCCCACTACTGGCGACGCGAGCGGCTTCCGAAGCTAAAGCCCACCCAGTCCTGGTACCCGCCCAGCATCTTCTTCCAAGCGATGAAGTTCATGCTCTTCGGCGATCCGGCGCTGCCGTTGCCCCGGCCACAACCCGCCGCCAAGACCTCGCGTGCAACCCAGGGAACGCGGCCTTGATTCGCCGCACGGGCGCACTATAATCGGGTCTGCCAGTGCAGTCACTGCCACGCAAGCGCGCCCGCGCCCATTGAAAGGAGAGCACGCCATGACACAGACCCATGCAGACGAGCCACAATACCTCACAGGCGTGGACCTTGGCGGCCGAAACGTCATGGCCGCGATCGTCAAGCCGAACGGCGAAATCGTTGCTCGCGCCAAGAAGAAGTCCAAGAGCAAACGAGGGCCTCAGGAGATCACCGACCTGTGCTGCCAGACCGTGCTCAAGGCCATTGACGAGGCGCAGGTCCCCAAGGAGAAGATCAAGGGCGTGGGCATCGGCGCGCCGGGCACGATCGACGGCGACAACGGCGTGGTCGTGTTCGCCCCAAACTTGGAAGACTTCACCAACGTGCCCATGAAGCAGATGATGGAGGACCAGCTCGGCATCCCCACGTTCCTCGACAACGACGTGAACGTGGGCGTGCTGGGCGAGGCCGTGCTCGGCGTGGGCAGGGGCGTGTCGTCGCTCGTGGGGCTGTTCGTGGGCACAGGCATCGGCGGCGGCATCGTGCTCGACGGCAAGCTCTGGCGCGGGTTCAACCACACTGCGGGCGAGGTGGGCCACATCATCGTCTCCCAGAAAGGCCCCACCTGCGGGTGTGGCAATGTGGGGTGCATGGAGGCTTGGGCGAGCCGCACCGGCATCGTGCGCCGCATCGAAAAGGCCCACGGCAGAGGCAAAGACACACTCGTCGCCGAGTTGTGCAAGGGCGACTTCTCCAAGGTCGGCAGCAACATCCTCGCACAGGCCGTCGAGGCCGAAGACAAGGTGACGCTCAAGTCGCTCAAGAAGGCGTGGAGGATGCTCGGCATCGGCATTGCCAGCATTGTGAACTTGATCAGCCCGGAGATGATCATCCTCGGCGGCGGCGTGATGGAGGCGCTTGGCGACGGACCCATCGCCGAAGTGGAGAGGATGGTCCGCAAGTTCGCCATGCCCCACACCATGGACAACGTGCGCGTCGTGAGCGCCGCACTCGGCGACGACGCCGGCATCCTCGGCGCGGCCATGCTCGCGCAGACCGAGTTGGGCCTAGCGACAGGCTGAGCGCGAGGCGAACCCCGAAGGACAGGAAGCGCGCGAAAGCAGGAGCGCCCATAGGGGCTGCCCCGCGCCTTGCCTCGCCTCGGACCTCGGCAGACGCCCCGTGAGGAGGGGCGTCACGCGATTCACAGATCGCCCGCATTCTGGCGAATGCGGCTACCCGCACATGCCAGGCGCGCACGGGACACAAGCCCAATAGTGCCTTTGCGCAACGCTCATCTTGTGCACGGTCGGCCCCGACGCGGACGATAGCACACCTCACACCTACCGCCGTGGGCGGACCCTGGCGTAGAGCCGCACCGCAGGCCCCGGCCTCGACACACCGCGGAACCCCGCGTACGGAGTGAAGAACGCGTCTTGCACGTCGTACACGTCGCGATACATCTCCGCACCCTGTGGGTCGTACTCGCGCACAAGCACATAGTTCGCCTTGAGGCGCTCCTCGATCTCTTTGGGCGGCCGGCAGTACGTATCCAGCACACGGTGGCTGCATACAACCACGAAGTCGGGATCGACGTCGTCGAATGCGCGGCCGTCTGCGGCCAGATAGACCACGGTGCTCGCCCGGCGCCGGGCCTGGAGTTCGATGGTCGGAGCCCCGAGCACCCACTTCGTGCCCAACCACACCGCGTGCTGGCCGGGGCGCATGCAGCGGTTCAGCCACATCGCTGCGATGTTGCGCGTGTCGAGCCGAGACACGAACTCGTCGAACTGAATCAGCCGCACGAGCGACGGCGATACGATCGCACAGAGCAGGAGCAGACAGACCGTCTGCCGACTCCGAGCAAGTCGGGCGGCCAAGCGCGACACGAAGTACGCGGCGAAGAGGCACAGCGACGGCAACAACGGAAGCACGTACCGCACGAAGACCGTGCGCCGCGGGCCAAGCACGAGGTAGTAGACAACCGGGAACGCGAGCAGCACCCCGGCCAGCCGCGGCCGGCGCACGGCCAGCCACACCGCGCCGGCAAGGGCGGCCAGGCACATGGGCAGGCCCAACCCGTACCGCAAGCTGACCGCCAAGTGCCGCCACCAGCCCAGCCCGGCGTCCACACCGTGGCCTTGCTTGCCGTGCACGAACAGCTCGAACCGCAGGTCGCCCCAAAACTCCTGCCACTCAATGATCGTGTACGGAGAGGTGGCAAGGTACGCGACGACGCACACCACGCCGGCCAACGCGAGCGCACGCCAGCGGTGAGCCGCACCCCCCAGCACGTGCGCCACAAAGACCGGCGCGGCAAGCAGCGCGGCGTTGTATTTGGTCGACGTGCCCAGGCCGGACAGCAGGCCGGCGAGGAGGTACGCCTTGCGGCCGCGGCCGGCGAGGATCGATAGCACGGGCAAGTGCGCGGCCGCAACGAAAAACGTCAGCGCCACGTCCGTGACGCCGAAGTGTGAGTCGCGGCCGTGCAGATACGCAATCGCCAGGAACAGCGCGGCGATAAACCCCGTGCGCCGGCCGAAGCAGCGCCGCCCCATGCGCCACACCACGAACACCGTGGCCACGCCAAACGCCGCGGACAACAGCCGCGCGGTCACGTGCAGCGCGGCCGGCCCAGCCACGTAGAGGTAGCGGAGGTCGTACGGACCTTGGATCGTGCCCGTCAGGACCCCCACGGCCACCAGCACCCAATAACACAGATACAGCATGTAGTAAAAAAGCCCCGGGTAGGAGAAGCGCAACGGCCGCAAGTTGCCCTCGAAGAACTTGACCGTCGTGTGCACAATCTCCCGCTCGTCAGGCCGCGCCTCGAACGCGTAGGGCAGCCCAAACCCCACGCCCCACACGCGCAACAAGGCCGCCAACGCGAGTACGATGAACAGCGCCAACGCCATCCGTCGGTTCGTCATGTTGGCCTGTCGCACCATATGGCTGCCGCGTCGATAGTCGCCCAAAGCGGCCACTCGGAAAAAGGGGCCGCAATCTGTCATTCGGAGCGAAGCGAAGAATCTCAGTTGTCCGAACCGAGGTGGAGCGAAGGCCCGACCGCCACGCCTGAAGTGTCCACCGCGGAAGCGGCCCGCTCGTAGTGGCGACCGTAAGGGCGCCCTCTGATCCGATGGCGAATTGTCGCACGAACGGAAGGCCCTCACGGGCCCACTACAAGCGCGACGCAATCCAGCGGCACTCCCCCTCTGCACCGGCTGCCACGCACGCCAGAGGAGGCCTCATCCGCTGTGCCGCGGGCGGTGCGACAGCACAAGCGGTGACACGGACACGACTGTGTGGGTCGTGATCATACTCAACTGCGCAAGGCCAGGCCAGTTGGCTTTGGTGCGTGGGCTCGATTCCGAATCTCCGAGGGACGGGCACGAGCGCCATGCAGAGGTCAGGCGCGTCGTAGCCGCAGGCGCCAGCATGCGGGAGCCCGCGCCCTGGCAGGCGCGGCTACAGGCTCGAATTCTGGCGCCTCCCGGCCGCGCTGTCGAGACCTACGTCAGTCGCCTCTTTCGACGCCGAACCCTGCGCAGCCAGACACCTGCCACGACCGCCTCCGAAGCGAACCCGAGTGCGAGGATGCCGGCGGCCGTCATGGGGTTCAGCCAGCCCAGGCCGGACAACGCCGTGGCCGCAGCGTAGATGATCAAGTTCCGTGAGACGGCTCCCGCGCTCATGCAGCCGGTGGTGCCGTCCGACAGCGCCCGGCCGTGCACCACATTGCGCATGGACACCACGAAAGGCACGACACATAGCACAACGAACGCCTGCCGCGCCATGGCGAGAATCTCCGCCTCGACGCCCAGCAAGCGCTGGAAGATAAAACCGGCCAGCGGCGTCACCGCCATGAGCAGCATCAGCAACGTCATGCCAGCCATGACGAGCATGACGAATCGGCGCAGCTCGCGGTGGTGCTTCGTGCCGAAGGTCACGTACATGCTGCGGAACTGGTTCAGCGGGTTGTGGAAGATGAGGGCTAAATCGAACGCGACCTTCAGCGCCGCGATGATCGCCGTGGAGTCGGGCTGCCGGCTCAGAACCGCATAAAGGATCGGCCGGCTCAGCGCGAACATGACGCTCGTCAGCGCGACCGGCGCGAAGTAGGCGATCATGTCGTGGTACGACGCCGGCTCTCCATCGCCCTCGTCCTGCCCTTGCCAGACCGCGAGGTGGCACAGCCAAAGCAGAATGAGACAGAGGACCGCAGACGCGAGCTGGCTCCCGCAAAGCGTCAGCACCGGCGACCACCCCCGGTTGAGCCCCACCAGAAGCACCACGACCGTGGTCGAGAGTTGGACGACCGTGAACAGCGTCACGATGCCAGTTCGGGAAAGCTGGATGAGCAGCCCCGAGTAGAAATGCCGCAGGCCGCTCACGACGATCAGCGGAGTGAGCAGCTTGAGGTAGAGGACAACTCCGTCGAGCATTTCGCCCCGAATGCCAAATACCGCACCCAGGCCGGCCCGCCCCCAAGAGGAGAATGCCATGAACGCGACAGGCGCGGTCAGGGCCATGCTAATGGCCAAGGTGAATCGCAGGCACGTCCGCTTCGACGCGGCCGACCGCGCCAGCCGGTTGCTCATCTGCGGCACGAAGATCAGCGCGGCCGCGAAGAGCGAGTACGCGCACCAAGCATAGGCAAACACCGCAAGCTGTTGCGCCGCGTTCGGGTAGCGCGCAAGCACCCCATTCTGGAACTGCCGCGAGGTGAGCAGCGCCACGCCCATGAGGCTCAGCGGCCAGTAGAATCTCCAGTACTGTCTCAGCATGTGGCGGCCGATCGTAGCAGCATCGCAGGCCACTGTGCAATGCCGCTGACCAAGACCGTGCTTTCCGGAGCACTCCGCGCCCCCACCTCGTGCACCGGGCGCGGCCGCGTGGTATAGTCATTCGTCATTCGTCGTTGGTCATAACGGCTCCGTCGCCCCGTGAACACTTGCACCTACCTCAACCGCCTGTCGGACGCATTGGCCCAGGGTCTGGTCCGGCTGCCCGAACGCTTTCGGCGCAAGCAGCAGCGCTACGTCGAGTCGCTCCAGACGGCCGATGGCGGCTTCCGCGGCCGAAGCGCGGCGTCGGATCTGTACTACACGAGCTTCGCGTTGCGCACGCTCGACACGCTCGACGCCGGCAAATCGCCGGCTTGGCCGGCCGCGGCCGCTTACGTACAAGACGCCATGCGCAATGCCGCTGCCGGCGACGCGATCGACTGCTTCTGCTTGCTGCACACCAAGCGCATGATCGAGCGCCGCGGCGTCAGCATTTGGAGCGCAGGCGAGGCCGCGGCTTGCGACGCGCACTGCCAGCAGACGCTCGCGCGCTTTGCCTCGAACGAAGGCGGATGGGCGCGGCAACCAGGAGGGCAGGCGAGCCTGTACCACACGTTCCTCGCCGCACTGTGCATGCAGATGCTCGGCCAGCGCGCTGGCGAATGGCTCGACGTGGTCCACTCGCGGCAGCGCGACGATGGCGGGTTCTCCGACCTGGGCAAGTCTGCCCGCGGCGAGACGAGCCCGACGGCCGCCGCTGTGGGGCTGCTCCAGATGGCCGGCGCGCTCGGCGAACTTCGGCGTCCGGCCGCGGAGTTCCTGCTCGCCATGCAGCGGCCCGACGGCGGGTTCGCGGCGCACGCGGACGCGCCGGTGCCCGACCTGCTCTCCACGTTCACCGCCTTGGTCTCCCTTGCCGCGCTGGGCGAGGCCGCGCGAGCCCGCCTCGCCGACGCGGGCCGGTTCGTCCAACAGCTCCAAGCACGAGGCGGCGGCTTTCGCGGAGCGCTCTTACATGATGAGCCCGATGCCGAGTATACTTATTACGGTCTCGGAACCATCGGCCTGCTCGCCGCGTCCGCGAAGCGCTGCCGTCTGTAGCGCACAGCCGAAGGAAATGAACAATGTCCGACTCACCCAACACACCCGACATGACACTCATTGTTGATGCCGTGCGCAAGGAGTACGACTCCCCGGCCGGCCCCGTGGTCGTGCTGGACGGAGCGTCCCTCGCCCTCGCGCCAGGCGAGTCCGCCGCGATCGTCGGGCCGTCGGGCTCGGGCAAGAGCACGCTGCTGAACATCATCGGCTCGCTCGACAAGCCCACGTCGGGCGCGGTCACACTCGGCGACGTGGACGTGGCCGCTCTGGACGGCGCGGCGCTCGCCCAGTTCCGCAGCCAAAGCGTGGGCTTCGTGTTCCAAGACCACCACCTGCTCCCGCAGTGCACGGCCGTGGAAAACGTCATGCTGCCCACGGTCGCGAGCGGCCAGCAGGCCGCCGCGTACCACCGCGCGGCCGCGCTGCTGGAGCGCGTCGGCTTGGCGGAGCGCATGGAGTCGCTGCCAGCCAAGCTCTCCGGCGGCGAACGCCAGCGCGTCGCGACCGCCCGCGCGCTCATCAACCAGCCGCCCCTGCTCCTGTGCGACGAGCCCACCGGCAACCTCGACCAGGACACAGGCTCCAGCATCGCCGACCTCTTCCTCGAACTCGTAGCCGAGCGCAACATGACGCTCATCGTCGTCACCCACGACCAGGCCCTGTCTGCGCGCTTTGGGCGATGCTTCGCGTTGAGCGAGGGCGTGCTACACGAGAGGTGACGCGTCTTCCGTTTTACGTCTTACGTTTTACGCCTCACACCTTCCCCGCACCAACCATCGCTAAACGTCGGCGAATCCGCCCATGCCCTCATTCAACACCAATACGCTCGCCAAGCACAGCCTGCGCTACTACTGGCGCTCGAACGTCGCGGTCGTTCTCGGCGTCGCGGCCGGCGTGGCCGTGCTTGTGGGCTCGCTACTCGTGGGCGCGTCCGTGAAGGCGAGCCTGCGCGACCTCGCGCTGGAGCGGCTGGGCAACGTGACCCACGCGCTCACGCCGCGCACCTTCTTCGCACAGGGCCTGGCTAAACAAGCCGCCCTCCAAGCCGTCACGGACCCATGCGTCCCGGTTGTCGTCCTACGCGGCGCGGCGCAGGCGGCTGGCACGGACGTGCACGTGCCCGGGGTCAATGTGTTGGGCGTGGACGAGCCCTTCTGGCCGCTCGCCGGCGGCGAAGCGCCCACGGGCATCGACGGCCGCAACGTCGCGATCAACGCGCGTCTGGCTTCGGACCTCGGTGTCCAGACTGGCGACTCGGTGCTGCTCAAGGTCGGCCAGGCGATCACCGCGCCGGCAGGGTCGCTATTCGCGCGGCGCACGCGCGACGACACGGTGCAGTCCATGCGCGTCAAGGTCGCCGCGGTTATACCCACGCGGCGCGCCGGCCGCTTCACGCTCCGCAGCGACGAGCCGCGGCCGCGCAACGTGTACGTGAGCCTGCCGTGGCTTCAGCGCCAGCTCGATCGGGCCGGCCAGGCCAACACGCTTCTGGTTGCGACGAGCCGCGACGCGGCTGCGCTCGACGCCGCGCTGCTCCAGTGCCTGGAGCCCGGCCACGTCGGGCTCACGCTGGCCAAGGCGGACAGCGGCTTCCGCATCAAGAGCAACCGGCTCGTGCTGCCCAACGCGTTCGTCGCCGCCGCCCGGATCGCGGCCGCCAAGACGGGCCTGCATGCGGCTTTCGCATCGGTCTATCTGGCCAACAGCATCACCCTGCGTACGCGCAGCAAGTCGCCGCGCAGCATCCCCTATTCGGTCATCGCCGGCGCGGGCCCCGAGTATCCAAGCCCTGCATCCATGAACAACGGCGCCACTCCGCGCCCAGGCGCGGGCGAGATCCTCCTCAACCAATGGGCGGCCGCCGACCTGGGAGCCAAGGTCGGCGACTCGATTGAGGTCGAGTATTACGTCGCCAGCGAGCGCGGAGCCCTCGACACGGCCAAGCGCACATTCACGCTCGCGGGAATCTACAAGACCGACGACGCGGTCTTCAGCAAGGGCCTTGTGCCCGAGTTCGAGGGCATCACGGACGCCAAGACCATGGGCGACTGGAACCCGCCTTTCCCCATGGATCCCAAGCGCATTCGCAAGCAGGACGAGGCCTACTGGGATGCGCACGGCCCAGCGCCCAAGGCCATTGTGGCCCTCGAAGTGATCAAGCAAATGTGGCTCGAAGGCAGCCCCGTTCCGTCCGCGCCCTGGCTCACCACTTGCCTCGTGGCGGGGGCCGACGACGGCCAGGCCGCGTTCCGCGAGATCATGGCGCACGCGTCGCTGCCCGCGTTGGGTCTGGACTTCCGCCCTGTGCGCGAGGAGGCGCTGAAGGCCGCCAAGGGCTCGTCGGACTTCGGCGTGCTATTCTTGAGCATGAGCTTCTTCCTTGTGGCCGCGGCCGCGGGGTTCGTGGGGCTGCTGCTGCGGCTCACCATCGAGCGCCGCGCGAACCAGTTCGGCATCCTCGCCGCTACGGGCTTCGATTCGCGGCAGGCGACCCGCGTGCTCACGGCCGAGGCTCGCTGGCTCGTGGGCGCGGGCGTCGTGCTGGGCGCGGGCCTGGGCGTGGGGTACGCCGCGGCGCTCATCCAAGCGCTGCGGCATCAGTGGGCGGGTGCGACCGGGGAGTTCACGTTTTCGCTGCACGCCGATCCGGCCAGCCTGCTCATCGGCGCGCTCAGCGGCTGGGCCGTGGCCGCGCTCACCGTGCACTGGGCGGTGCGCATGCTGCGCCGCACGCCCACGCTCACGCTCCTCGCCGGCGGCCCGGCCATGGCCGCGCAGGCGTGCGCGGCGGGGCGCACCCGCGCGAGCGTCATTGGCCTCGCCGCGCTGGCGATCGCCGCGGCCCTGTTCGTGTGCACGGCCGTGCTGAAGCTCATGCCTCCGACCGGCGCATTCTTCGGCATCGGCGCGGCGCTGCTCGTGGGCGTGCTCGCGCTCGCAAACGCGCAGTTGCACGTGGCTGAAGGCGGAGTTCGCCGCCTCTCGCTCTGGCGCATCGCCTGGCGCGGGGCCGCGCGCAACCGACTCCGCAGCACGCTCACCATGGGCCTGCTCGCCTGCGCGAGTTTCCTCATCGTCACCGTCGCCGCGAACCGCAAGGACCTCCGCCGGCTCGACACGAGCAACAAAGCCTCCGGCGCCGGCGGCTTCACCCTCATGGCCAAGTCCGAGTTGCCGATCTACGCGGACCTCAACACGGACCAAGGCCGGCGCGACCTCGGCCTCACGAAAAGCGAGTCCAAGACGCTGAGCCAAGCCCAAGTGTTCCCATTCCGCGTGAACGCTGGCGACGACGTGAGCTGCCTGAACATGCAGCAGCCGGCGCGGCCGCGCGTGTTGGGCGCGCCGCCGGAGTTGGTCGCACGCGGGGGGTTCACGTTCACGAAATTGCTCGATGGCAAGAAGACGGGCAATCCCTGGTCGCTGCTCGACGCGGATCTGGGCGAAGGCGTCGTGCCGGCGTTTGCAGACGCGGCGAGTGCGCAATGGATCCTCAAGGTTGGTCTGGGCGAGGACGTGGAGCTGCCGAGCCTCGCGGGCGGCAAGGTGAAGCTGCGCCTCGTGGGCCTGCTGTCGGATAGTATCTTCGCGAGCGAGTTGCTCATCTCCGACGGCCAGTTCCGCAAGCACTTTGGCGCGGACTCAGGGCACCAGTACTTCCTCATCGACACGACGCATGCAGACGCGGTCGCGAAAGCGCTGCGTGCGGGGCTTGGCGACATGGGGTTCGACGTGATGCGCACCGCGGACGTGCTTGCGCAGTTTGCGGCTGTGCAGAACACCTACCTCAGCACGTTCCGGACGCTCGGCGGGCTGGGCTTGCTGCTGGGCACGCTGGGGATCGTGACGGTGCTGCTGCGGAGCGTGGTGGAGCGGCGGGCGGAGCTGGCGATGCTCTCGGCGCTAGGCTTCCGCAAGGGCCAACTCATCGGTATAATGGTTGTAGAGAATGGGATACTGCTGCTGTGCGGCCTCGCGGCGGGGACGGTGAGCGCTCTGATCGCGGTCGCGCCCCACCTCATGTCCGCGCTTGCGGGCGTGGCGTGGCCGCCTCTGGTGGCCACGCTGCTGGCGTGCATGGCCGTCGGGATCGTGTCTTGCGCGGCCGCGGCCGTGGCCGCGCTGCGCGGCGACCTGATCCCAGCGCTAAGATCGGAATAGACGCGGGCCACGCGGCAGCCGCATTCGCCAGAATGCGGAGGGCTGCGGGTTGCTCGCCAAGTCGCCCGCGTACTGGCGCATGCGGCTACAGCGCCCCACGAGTTTTGCTGATCCAGGCGGCAGACGCCGCTGGCTTGTAGTAGGGCCATTTATGGCCCGTCCGCAAGGCTGAGGAAACGGGCGATGAATCGCCCTACTACAGACGGCCCGCGCATCCTGTCGGGGGGGCGCAATGCGATTTCGCCATACGGCGAACTTCTGCATCGCGTCCTCGAAGGTAGGCGATGAGTTGCCTACTATAAGCCGCCGGCTTTGCCCGCATGCTGGCGCATGCGGCTACGGGTTCCAGCCGAATCGGTGACACATGAGACGACTTGCCGCCATCCTCGCCCTCACATACGCGCCGACCGCGGCTTGGTGCAGCCCAGACGCGTGGCCCATGTTCCGGGGCAACCTGGCGCAGACAGGCGTGGCCAAGTCGAGCTTGCCGGCCAACCCGGAGGAGCTGTGGTCGTACGACGCCGGCGACGCGATCCAATCCACCGCGGCCATTGTCGACGGCGTGGTCTACATCGGCACGGACGAAGGCAAGCTGCTCGCGCTGGATCTTGCCACGGGCAAGCTGAAGTGGGCGTACCAGGCCAAGGGCGTTATCCAAGCGGCGCCCGGAGTGAAGGACGGCCGCGTGTTCGTGGGCGACGAGACGGGGACTTTCCACGCCGTGGACGCGAAGACCGGCAAGAAGCTGTGGACCCACAAGACCGGCGACCAGATCATTTCGTCCGCGAGTTGCGTGGGGGACGCGGTGCTCGTGGGATCGTACGACGGCAACCTGTACGCATTCGACGCCAAGACGGGCAAGACGAAGTGGAAGTTTGAGACGAGCGCGCCGGTGCACTGTTCGCCGAGCCTCTTCGATGGCAAGGCGCTCGTGGCGGGCTGCGATGGCGTACTGCGTGCGATCGACGTGGAGAGCGGAAAGCAAAGGATGAGCGTGGAGATCGGCGGCAATATCGCCGCGACCCCCGCGTACGGGGCTGGCCGCGCGTACGTGGCGACCCTGGACGGCCGCATGGTCTGCGCGAACGTGAAGCTCAAGGAAATCCAGTGGGACGTGGAGGACGACGAGCCGGAGGCGTTCTTCGCATCCGGCGCGCTCCAGGGCAACGCGGTCATCTTCGCCGGCCGCGACCGCGTGCTGCGCAGGCTCAACGCGGCCGATGGCTCGGTCGTGTGGGAAAACGAAGTGCGCAGCGGCATGGACTCGTCGCCGGTCATCGTGGGCGACCGCGTGTTCGTGGGCTGCAACCGCGGCGAGCTGCTGGCCGTGCGCCTCGACAACGGCCGGGAGATTTGGCGGTTCGACGCCGGCGCCAAGATCTCCGCTTCGCCGGCCGTGGCCGCGGGCCGGCTCGTGATCGGCACGGAAGATGGCGCGCTCTACTGCCTGGGCAAGAAGGACTGAACCGCCGCATGACTCGGACCCTCTTCATCTGGCCCGCCGCCACGGCCGCGCTCGGGGCGTTGGGCATTGGCGTGTGGCTCCAGGCCAGCGCGGCGCGGGGCATTGAAGTGCGGCGGCCGGTCAAGGACGTGCCCCTCGCGCCGATCCCCAAGGCCGTGGCGAAGGCAAAGAACCCGGGCACCCTCATCCCCGGCTCGGGCAAACCGTCGCGGCTCAAAGGCAGTTGGCCCCAGTTCCGAGGTGCGGACCGCAGCAACATCGCGCACGACGAGACGGGCCTCGCGCGGCAGTGGCCGGAGGCCGGGCCCAAGGTGCTCTGGCGCACAAAGGTCGGCGACGGCTTCGCGGGCGCGGCCATCCACAATGGCCGCGTGTACGTGGTCGACCATGTGGCCAAGGACGACGAAGACGCGATCCGCTGCCTGTCGCTCGACGATGGCGAAGAGATCTGGCGCTACACGTACCACGTTGACATCCGCCCGTTCCACGGCATTACCCGCACGGTCCCGGCCGTGACGGATCGGTTCGTCGTCGCCCTGGGGCCCAAGTGCCAAGTCACTTGCCTCGACGCAGTCACTGGGGAACGGCTGTGGCAGATGGACCTCGTGAAACAGTTCGGCACGGTCGTGCCCGAATGGTACGCGGGGCAGTGCCCGCTCATCGACGGCGACGTCGCGATCATCGCGCCCGGCGCGGACCCGATCATCATGGCCGTCGAGTTGGCCGGGGGCTACATCCGTTGGCGCACGCCCAACCCCGGCGGTTGGGCCATGACCCACTCGTACGTCACGCCCCTCGTGTTCCGAGGCGAGAAGCAGTATCTCTATTGCGCGAGCGAAGGAGTCGTCTCGGTGGCCGCGGACGACGGGGAGCTGTTGTGGAAGCTCCCAGGGTGGAAGGTGAACATGGCCAACGTGCCGTCGCCTGTGTTCGTGCCGCCGGACCGCGTCTTCCTCACCGGCGGATACAAGGCCGGCTCAAGGATGATCCGCCTGCGCAAGGCGAACGGCAAGTATCAGGTCGAGGAGGTCTTCCGCCTCACCGAGGCGCAGTTCGGCGCGGAGCAGCACACGCCGATCCTCTACCAGGGCCACCTCTACGGCATCGCGTCGCCCAAGACGCGCAGCGAGTTGGTCTGCCTCAGCCTCGGCGGCCGGCGCGTGTGGTCGAGCGGCAACAAACACGAGTTCGGCCTGGGCTCGTTCATGATGGCCGACGGGCTGCTGTTCCTCCTCCAGGGCAAGAAGGCGACGCTGCACATGGTCGAGGCCACGCCGAAGGGGTTCCACGAGCTGGCCCAGGCGAGCCCGCTGAGCGGCAAACACGCGTGGGCGCCCATGGCTATGGCCGCGGGCCGGCTCATCATCCGCGACTTTAGCGAAATGGTGTGCCTCGAGCTGCCCAAGGAGTCGCGCTGATGAAAGCCAAGCCGCCGCTGTTCATAGTGAAGACCGTAAGGGCCTCCTCGGAGCGCCTTGGGCTGAGACAGGGCGCCTTTACGGTCGCCACTACGAACGCGGCCTCGCGCCCTTGCCGCCACAACCGTTTATGTCTGTTGGCCCTGGCGCTAGCGGCGGTGCTCTGCGCGGGCTGCGACCAGTCGCCGCCGCCCACCGTGGCCGGCTCGGATGCGAAGGTTCCCTTCGCCGCGAAGGCCGCCGTCACCGCCACTGCCGGCGCGGTGGCCAAGCTGCCGGCGCAATACGCGCTCGCCAAGACGTTCGAGTCCGGCCTGACATCGCTGCACGGCATCGCCATCGATCGCGAAGATCGCGTGTACCTCTGCGGCGAGCCGGGCGTGAGAGTGGTCGACGCCAACGGCAAGCTGCTGCGCGAATGGGCCATGCCGAAACCGGCGCGGTGCATCGCCGTGGACGACGGCGGCATCGTCTACGTTGGCGAAGCCACGCGTATCCGCAAGTTCAGCCCAGAAGGCAAAGCACTCGCGTCTTGGGGCGACGAAGGCAAGGCGCCAGGCCAGCTCCTCGCGGTGAGAGGGATCGCGGCGTCCGCGTCGCAGGTGTTTGTGGCCGACGCGGGCAACCGCTGCATCCACCGGTTTGACACGAACGGAAAGTTCATAGACGATTTTGGCCGGCGCGACATGGCCGCCGGCTACCCTGGCATCATTTGCCCTAGCCCGTATCTCGACTGCGCCATCGACGCACACGGCCGGCTCTACGTGCCCAACCCCGGCATGCTGCGCGTCGAAGTGTTCAGCCTCGACGGCGCGCGGCTGCGCCACTGGGGCAAGCCGACCGCGCTGCTGTCTCGGCCCGGCGGCTTCTTCGGCTGCTGCAACCCCACGAACATCGCGGTTCTGTCCGATGGCCGCGTCGTGACTGGCGAGAAGATCGCCGGCTGGGTGAAAGTGCACGCGGCCGACGGCAAGCTGCTTGCGCTCATAGGCCCCGCGCCCTTCTCGCCGCGGCCCTTGGGCCTCGACGTGGCGGCCGACTCGCGCAACCGCATCTGGGTCGCCGACCCCGGCGATGGAAAGGTGAAGGTGTTCGCCCTCCAGAAGAAGCAGCAACCTGTCGAGTGACGGGAAGAGTCCACTTGCTGTCATTCTGAGCGAAGCGAAGAATCCCGCGTGTCAGCAAGCCGGAGATCCCTCGCTTCGTTCGGAATGACATATTCGTTGCTTTCAGGCCACAACAGACAGTGCCCCCATCATGAGCAATATGAACCAAGGCGCCGAGAACTGCACATCTCGCCGCGCGTTTTTCGAAACATGTGCGCGCGGCATCGGCGCAGTGGCGCTCGTCGGCCTCGTGGGCAAGCTGAGCCTCTACCGGCCGGCAGGCTGCAAGATAACGCGGCTCTGCGAGCAATGCCCTGTGCTGACGCGTTGCGGGGAGCCTGCGGCAGTGCGCGCGCGTCGAAGCTAGCTGAATCCCGCACGCGGGGATACCACCATGCCCAACAACCACACAGCCCACCCGCCCCTCACCCGCCGCGAATTCGTGGCCGGCGTGGGCCGCGGTGCGTGCCTCCTCGCGCTCGGCGGCGCGGCCGGCGTGCTCGCGTCCAAGGCCACCGCGGGCACGACGGTCTGGCAGATCGACCCGTGGAAGTGCACCCAGTGCAGCCGATGCGCAACCGAGTGCGTGCTCGACTTTTCCGCGGTCAAGTGCGTGCAGGACTATCCCATCTGCGGGTACTGCCGCATCTGCTTCGGCTACTTCCACTCCAGGGCCGGCGCCTACAACTCCGCGGCCGAGAACCAGATGTGCCCTACCGGCGCAATCAGCCGCCGGTTCGTGCACGAACCGTATTTCGAATACAACATCGACGAGAGCCTGTGCAACGGCTGCTCCAAGTGTGTCAAGGGCTGTGCGGAACTCGGCAACGGCTCGTTCTACCTCCAAGTGCGCCACGACCGGTGCCTCAACTGCAACGAGTGCGCCATCGCTCAAGCCTGCCCAGCCGACGCGTTTGTGCGGCTGCCCGCGGCGCACCCTTACGCGATCAAGAGCAAGGGGCAGCAGGAGTTCGCGAGATTCCTCGCTCTGGCCGCAGGAAGGGAGGGCGAAGGACGCTCGTGAGATCCCCCCAAGCCATACGCGCTCGCAGCGGCAAACCCGGCAGTGGTGTTCGGTGCTCGCCTTTCGGTGTTCGGCAGTCGCGGGTGCGAGCCGGCCACCGACCACCGGCCACCGATCGCCGCCGTCTGCGCGCGCGCGTTGGGCTTGCGCTCGTGCTATCCGTAGCAGCAGGGCTCTCCGCAGCCGAACTGCCCTTCCCGCCGCCGGAGTTCGAGGCCGGGTACAAGCTGCCGTCGACCCCCACGCCCAAGCCGCGCGCGGATTGGCAGGAGTGGGGCGACGTCGCGATACTCGCCGCGGCCATGGGCCTCGCCGCGTGGCTCGCGTTCGGCCGGCGCAGCCGCCGCGGCATGTTCTGGTTGACCGTCTTCTCGCTCCTCTACTTCGGCTTCTACCGCGAGGGCTGCATCTGCCCCGTCGGCTCGATCCAGAACGTCGCGCAGGCGTTGGGCATGCCCGCGTACGCCGTGCCGGGCACGGTGCTGCTCTTCTTCGCGCTGCCGTTGCTTTTCGCGCTCGTGTTCGGCCGCGTCTTCTGTGCGGCCGTGTGCCCTTTGGGCGCGATCCAGGAGGTCGCGCTCATCAAGCCGGTGCGCTTGCCGCGGCCCCTCACCCAAGCCCTCGGCGTGCTGCCCTACGTGTACCTTGGTGCGGCCGTGCTCTTCGCCTCGACCGGCGCGATGTTCATCATCTGCCGCTACGACCCCTTCGTGCCGTTCTTCCGGCTCGCGGGGCCGATGCACATGCTCGTGATCGGCGCCGCGTTTGTCGTGCTCTCCACGTTTGTTGGCCGCCCCTACTGCCGCTTCCTCTGCCCGTATGGCGCGCTGCTCGGCCTCTTCTCACGCTTCGCGTGGCGCAAGATCGCCGCCACGCCCGACGAGTGCGTCGTGTGCAGCCTCTGCCATGAGGCTTGCCCATTCGACGCCATCGAGCCGCCCACGCCGCAAGGAGTCCACGACGAATCATGAAACGCTCCGCGGCCATCGCCATCGTTGTGTTGCCCATTGTCGGCGCGGTCCTCGGCCGGCTCGCGGGGCCGTTCCTCGCGCGGGCGCACGGCAAGGTGCAACTCGCGGAACGCATCTGGCGAGAGGACTCACAGGGCCTCGCGGACCACACGCTCGAAAGCGAAGCGTTCCGCGCGACGCCTCACTCCAAGGACCAACTGTTCGCCGAGGCCCGCCGCGTGCAGGCCAGGTTCCGCTTCGGCGGAGCGATCTTCGGCCTCTGGTGCGGGCTGGTGCTATCGTGCAAGCTCTTCGGCCTGGGTCGCGTGCCGAACCGCGACAGCTACGCAATCAACCACGCCGCGTGTGTCTGCTGCACGCGCTGCTACGCAACGTGCCCCCGCGAGCGGCTACGCCGCGGCGAGATTGTCATCATCCAGCATGCAAGCGAAGTAACCACTGAACACTAATCACTAATCACTAATCAACAAAGCGGGCTTCACCCGCAACCGAAACGGCACGCGCGGCGCGCCTTTTTGGAGTGCGCCGGCAGAGCCCGCCGCAAGGCGGGCGGCGACGGCGCTTTTGCTGCATGCGCGCGGCTTGCGCGAATTTGCGTTCGCGTAGA
>JAJRTI010000620.1 GCA_024278415.1 Planctomycetota bacterium
AAGCCCAGCGCGGGCGGGAGGACAGCCCGCGGTACGGTGAACGCGCGGCGCAGCCGCCTCTTCCTGCAAGCAACGACTTGCAGGAAGCCTAGTGCCTTCGCGGTCAGCAACCGCGACAAAAAACAAGAAGTCGCGTAGGCTCTCTGCACAGCGCGCCATCGGGACGAGGCGTTACGGGCGTTCGGTTTGTGGCGTACGGGCCGCGGCGAGGTGTTGTGGAGTGCGGTCCCGCATGTGCGGGAACGCCGCTTTTCCTCGGCAGCGCGCGCATGCCTACGCGAACGCAAATTCGCACAAGCCGCGCGCATGCAGCCAAAGCGCCGTCGCCGTCCCGCACATGCGGGACTCTGCCGGCGCACTCCAAAAAGGCGCGCCGCGCGTGCCGTTTCGGTTGCGGGTGAAGCCCGCTTTGTTGCAGAAGCCGTCGCTCCGCCGACGCGGGGTCGGCGGGGGCGCTATCCCTTTTGCACTCGGCTTTCAGCAACTCGCGGCGGACGGCCTGCCGCACCCGGTGCGCTGGACGTGGCCGTCCAGCGCGAGTGACTCACACGTGCAGGGCGGCGAAGCTGCCTGAAAAGCTGAGATGTCACCGTGACGGGGCCAAGTCGGACAGTGGCAAGCTAGGCAGCGCCTCCGGCGGCGCCAGCCTTGGGTTCCTCCGGTGCGTCCGCAGTCACTTCTTCTGGCTCGCTGCTCGGCTGCTCGGCTTCGCTCCCGTCGCCATTGGGCCGCTCTGCCCCCGGCTTGGTACGCTCGATCAGATCCGTCAGCCACTGGCGCATGCGCTGCTTGGTCTCGTCCGTGTTTTCGTTGAACGCCAGGAAATTTTCGTCCGCGGTGGACGTCTTCTCCTGCCGGAAGATCATGTCGATGAACGCGCTGAACTTGCGCTTGAACTCGAGGAGGGACTTCACGCGCAGCGTTGACTTGAGCATGAACTTGAGCCTGAAGTGGTACTTCACGTAGCACCACTTGGCAAGCTCATCGATCTCGTCGTTGGTAAACGGCGTCCACGGCCGATCGAGGGGCCGTTCCTGGACGTTGCCCAGAATGTATTCACGCCAGTAGTCATATCCGTCACGTTCGACCATTTCCTTCCAGATCGGCGTGAGGGGCTTGGCCGTGAGCTTAGAGAACTGCACGTACTCCAAGTCGAGCTTTTTGGCGAACTTGACCGACTCGGCGAGCGTCTCCTTTGTGTCGCCTGGCGAGCCCACCAGGAAGAAGCCCAGGGCCTTGATGCCCACGTCGTGCGTGGCTTCCAGCGTCTCCTCGATTTGCTTCGTGGTGATGCCCTTGTTGACGTTATCGAGGATCTGCTGCACCCCGGACTCGATGCCGTAGTAGATGCGCCGGCAGCCGGCCCTGTGCATCAGCTCGAGCATCTCCGGGTCGACCGAGTCGATGCGGCTGCGACAGGCCCACTGCACGTCGAGGCCGTGGTCGAGGATGCCCTGGCAAATGGCCTTCGTGCGCTCCTTGAGGATGCAGAACTCGTAGTCGAAGAAGTCGATCTCCCGAATGCCGTACTGGTCGTAGCACTCTTGGATCTCAGCGATCACACGCTCTGGGCTGCGAGGGTTGTAACGCGTCTTGCCCGCTTCGCAAAACATGCAGCCCCGCGGGCAGCCTTTGCTCGTGACCATGACCGTAAAGTTGCGGCGCTCGGTCGGGAACTCGGCATACAACTCGTTCGGCAGCAAATCCCGCGCGGGGTTGGGGTAATCCTCGAACGACTCCTCTTCGGCCAGCCCCGGCGTTTCGATGACCTTGCCATTCTCCTTGAACACGAGCCCCGGCACGTCGTGGAACCGGCGGTCCGTCTCCAGCTCCTTCAGCAGCGCGGGCAGGGTCACGAGCGCCGAGTTCACGCACCCGAAGTCGATGTCCTCAGGCGTCACCGATTCCGTGGGATAGACCCGCAAGTTGTACCCGCCCACAATGATCGGGACCCCCAGCTCCTTCTTCATGTACTGGACCCACGCGTACGTCTCCCGGAACATGTAAGTCGTCATCATAAACCCCACCATGTCGGGCTGCCACTGCTTGAGCCGGTCGGCCACCTCCGGCTTGGACAGTTGCATCGTACGGGCATCGATAATGATGACATCGTGCCCGGCCCGCCGCGCGATGGCGGCCACCCACGTGAGGCTCAGTGGCGGGAATAATCCGAAGTATTTCTGGACAACCCGCAGATTCTCTTCGTGGAGCTTGTAGCTGAAGGGGTTGAAAACAAGAGCTAATCGCATGTGGGCCTCTGAAGAACGAAACGCAGGCGCAGGCGACAGGGGAAGGCGGGATGCTTCAGGCGCGTGGCGAACCGGCGGGTGCCCCAGCGATGCGTTAAGGCCGATCTCCAGCCAGCCAGTGTATCAGGCGGCTTCGCGCTGGTCAAGATTGCGCCCCGCGTGCCACGAGCACCCGCGGCAAAGGCACGGAGCCTTGCCAAATCCCATTGAGCCCAGACTCGCTGCGTGATACTCTGAATCGAGTTCTACTCACCACCATGTATCTCTTGGGAGGCCCCCATGAAAGGCCACTTCGCCACGACAGCGCTGCTCATGCTCGCCCACGCAGCGACCGCGCTCGCCAGCACACCAGTCTCACCGCAGGAGGCCGCGCGCTGGAAGCGCTGGCTGATTCCCCTGCCTAAGCAGATCACGATCGCAAGCCAAGTCACCCTGCCCGCGGCCGACGTGAAGTTGACGCTCCGCCAAGGCGCGGGCAAAACCGAGCAGCAGGCGGCAAAGGAGCTGCGCGCGCTGTTCAAGGACAAGGCAGGCGCGGATTTGGCCACGGGCAACTTCGAGATCGTTATGGGCGTGGCCGTGGCCGACGTGAGCCAGCTCAAGGCCCTGCCCAACAAGGAGCAGGCGTATCTCATCCAGCCCGTCGGCGACAGCCGTCTCGTGCTGACCGCGCTCGACGCACGCGGCGTGTACTACGCGGCGCAAACGCTGAGGCAGTTACTGGAGAGCAAGTTTGCTGATGGCAAGGTCACGATCCCTCTCGCCCAAGTGGTGGACTGGCCGGACCTCGCCGAGCGTGGGGAATGGGGTGGCAGCGCGAACAAAGACGTCGCGTGGATGGCCAGCATGAAGATGAACCTGGTCGAAACGCACGTCAGCCTCGGCATGAAGGACGGGCGAGGCGTGGCGCAGATTAGCCAGGAGGCCATCGACTTCGCGCGCGCGCGGGCGCTCAAGCTCGTGCCGATTATCACCCACCTCAACGGGCTCGAACGCACCGGCATCTACGACGCCTATCCTGAGCTGCGCGGCCAGGGCAGCCATGCCCGATACGCGGGGCACAAGAACCTCGTCGCGCCCTGCTGCTCCAATCCCAAACTTGCGGAAATCTTCGCGGACTGGATGGCCAGCCTTGCCGCGCACGAGGGCGTGACCGACGTGTGCGCATGGCTGAGCGAACTCGCGGGCCAGTACTGTTCGTGCGAGAAGTGCTCCGCTTCGAAACTGAGCCAATACGCGCGAGAGACCCAGCTCCTTGTCCAAGGATGGCGCCTCGCACGCAAACGGCAGCCACATTTGCGCCTGCGAATCCTGCTGACGCAAGGCAGCTATAAGACCAACGACCAAGTGCTGGCCCTGATCCCGCCCGAGGTCGGGGTCACGTACTACGACGGCAGCCGCACGTATGACTCGTCCCGCGAGCCCATGATCTATCCCCTTCTGGAGGCGTACGCGGCCAAGGGCCGGTGGCTCGGCTGCTACCCCCAAATCACCGCGTCGTGGCGTATCGTCAGCCCCTGGAGCGCGCCCCAGTTCATCCGCACGCGCATGAACGAATTCGTGGACAAGGGCCTGCAATGCCTGTGCGCCTACGCGACGCCCAACAACAAGCTCTACGAGTTCAACTTCACCGCCGCGGCGGAATGGTCGTGGAACGCTAAGGGCCGGGACGACCGCGCGTTCGCAGCCGCGTGGGCCACGCGCAAAGGCCTCAACGATCCTGATGCCGCCGCGGAGTGGGCGGTCACCCTCGGACCCGTGGGCTGGGACGTGTACGGCTCCCGTATCCCCTATCACAACTTCTTCGGCCGCGCGGCCGCGATGGTCAACGGCCGGGCCAAGCCGAAGCTGGGCGAGCGCCGGGGCATGTTCTGGTACTTCCCGACCGTCGCACACATGGACGACGACCTCGCCGCGTGCGCAAAGGCCATGGCTATTGCCAAGGGGCTCGACGAGCCGCTGCTCATCGAGGAGACGCGCGTGATCGAGGGCTACGTGAAGATGGTCAAGGCCATCTACCGCATCGCCGATCGCGTCTCACAGCGCAAGCGCATGGCGTATGGCGAACGTGTCGCGTTGCAGCGAGACATGGTCGCCCTGGCCAAGGCTGGCATCCAAACAACCGACTCGCTCAAAGCATGGGAACGCTTGATCGGCAAAGGCATCGGCGGCAGGCGTTTTCTCGATACGGTCGATGCGACCGAGAAGACAGTCGTGGGCATTGCCACGTCGCTCGAATCGCTGGGCATCCGCAACCCGGTCAAGGGCTACATGCGCCGCGAGGTCGGCAAGTGGACGTCAACCGACTTCGACAAAACCCCGCGCATCAAGAAGACCTTCAGCCTGGGCGACGACCTCGCCGGCCCTGGCACGTACCAAGTGCGCTTGGACTACACGACCGGCTGGAACGGCATTCGCGGATACAGCGCGGCCCTGGCGTCCGCGCCCAAGGGCGACCGCAACACGCTCACAACAATCTCCATGGACAAGCACGACGCATCTGTGGGCTACCGCAGCAAGGGCAACGTGTACACGCTGGTGCTGAAGAGCTACGATCCGGCCTTGGACTACTACCTCATCGTGGATATCCGCGGCACGAGCAACATCGGCCGCCCCAAGAACCGCCAGGACTGCAACGGCGTCGTGTCCATCCGAGGCGTGCGGCCGGCGAACTTCATGGCTCAATGGGACAAGCTGATGCCACTGAGCGACAAGGAACTGGGCGCGGCCATGGGGCCGAAGTTCAAGGGCAAGGGCTTGCGCGTGGGGGTCGTGGCCGGCGGGTACGGCGGGGACGGCATCCTGGCCGCGCTCAAGAAGGTGAAGGGCATCGACGCACAGCGCATGCACATGCCCACGGAGGAGGTGATGAAGCAATGCCAGGTCATCATCGTGCCGCAGCCGAAAGCCATCGCGGCCATGAGCGACGAGATGGTGAAGCAGTTCGAGGCGTACGTGCGCGCCGGCGGCGGGCTCATCGCCACGCACAACGCGGTAGGGTATCGCGGCTTCCCCGCTCTGCTGTCAGAGGTGTGCGCGAAGGGCCTGGACCACGTGCGCGACTCGAACTGGATCGCGACCGCGGAGCACCCCGTCACCAAAGGCATCCAACTGAACGCCCCCCTACCGCATTCCTACTTCGACCACATCGAGTTGCAGGCAGGGCCCAAGGGCAAAGTGCTCGCGGTCGCGTCGGAAAGCAAGCGGCCAGTCGTTATCGCCGGCCAGGTGGGCCAGGGCCGCTACATCGCCTGCGGCCTCGCTCTGGGGCTGCTCACGGACAGTGAGGACGTGCCGCCCAAGGGCGCGGAGCTGGCGCTGCTGGTCAATGCCGTGAAATGGTGTGGGGGGAAGTGATGATCGGGAGGTTGTCAGCAGGTTCGCTTTTAGGGCGTGTTGCGTTCCATCAATTCGTTGCCACTCCTCCTGCAAGTCTTTGTGATTCGCTTGCGGCAACGAATTGATAGAACGCAACGAATGGGAATCGGGTACGCCGCGGCTCGCTATTGACTGTCGCCCCGATCGCGGCTAAAACGATGGTACGTCACACATCATCCCATGGAGCCTCGCCATGAATCGAATCACCGCGTGCACGACTCTTTGCCTCGCCGTTGCGGCCGCGCCAAGCTTCGCCGGCGCCACTTCCCTCGCGACCGGCGCGACCGTCCGCATCGTGCCCATCAACGACGTGGACGCGACGCTTTCGCGCGACGGCGCCGCGGCGAAGATCCGCTTCAACAAGACCGGCGACGTGCGCCGCATGCTCGCGCTCGAATCCAAGCCGGGCGCGACGATGGCCGCGCCTAAGGCGCTGGTGATGCAATACAGCTTGCAGTTGCAGGCCGGGCCCGCGCCCAAGGCCGCGGTCGTGGTCTACGAACGCGGAGGCGGCGCTTGGTTCAAAGTGCAGAACCGGCCAATCCAGGCCGGCAAAGGCTCGGAGGTCTGCACCGTGCGCGTGCCGGTAAGCGGCCTCAAGCAAGCCGCGTTCAGCAACGACGCGAGCGGCAAGCTGGAGTGGAGCAACGTCGAGAAGGTGTGGATCGGCCTGATCATGGACAAGCCGACCCGCGGAGTGTTCCGCTTCTTGAACGCCACGCTCACCGACGAGCCGTACAAGCCCACCCGGCCACTCATCATCACCGACGGCCAGAACCCTGGAAAGTGGAGCGTGGGCCAAGACAAGGCGGCCAAGTCTACGCTCACCACGCCGGCCGAAGGCCCCAACGGCGAGAAGTGCATGAAGGTCGTATTCTCGTTCCCCGGCGGGCGGCACATGTACATGGTGCCCGGCGTGCCCGTGGGCGACGTGGACGTCGAGGGCTACCGCGCGCTCAAGTTTACTTACAAGGCCGACATCCCTGAGGGTCTTAAGGGGCTGCTGGTGACGCTAATCGAGAGCAGCGGCGGCCAATACTACGCGGACCCGTTGCCTCCAGCATCCGCGGAGTGGACGACCATCGAGATCCCAGTCGCCAAGCTCAAGAAGGCCAGTTGGAGCCGCGACCCGAACAACCAACTCGACATGGCCGACGTGACCAAGGTCAACATCGGCACGCACGGCACGGCCAAGCCCAACCTTGCGAAGGGAACGATTTGGGTGGCGGATATCCAGTTCGTGCCGTAGGCGGGGCATGGGTCATTCATCAGTCGTCCCGCTCAGCGCAGCGGATGGCCTGTGCCGTCCGTCGGAACGCAAAGGCGTTCCGCTCCCAGGTTGCGCTACGAAGGGCCGGGGCCGCGGCGACGGCCGTACCGCAGCGCATCTTTGGCACAGCGCTCCATGCAGCGGCCGCACAGCACGCAACTCGTGTCGTCGATCTCGCCCGCCTCGATAGCATTCATGCGGCACGACTCGCCGCAGGTGTTGCACCCGTCGCACCCGTCCCCGCGCACCACGCCCCAGCGCGACAGGCTTGATGCCAGCCCGAAAAGCGCACCCTCGGGGCACAGGAACTTGCACCACGCAAGCCCCACGAGCAGCGCCGCGACCACAACGCCGAACGCGGAAATGATCGACGAGTAGTCGAGGCTGTTGCGGAACATCACGCAGACAGGGCCCGCAGTGTTGATGCCCACGAAATAGATCAACCCGAGCGAGACGAGCGACACATACCGAATGCGCTTCAGCCCTCGGTCGCTGCCCGCGCGGCTCAGATCGAATAGCACAATGACAAAGAGCCCCAACACCCAAAACACCATAACCATCTCGATGAAGACAAACGTGTCGGGCTTGAACACCATGAGGCCCAACGTGATCGCGGCAACCAGCACCACCGCGGCCACGTACTTCACCGCCGACCGCATGCCGGCGCTCAGCCGGCCGGTGGCAACCTCTGAAAGCCACGTCGCCAACTCCTGAAGCGCTCCCAGCGGACAGATCCAGCCACAGAAGCCACGGCCAAAGACGAATGCAAACGCGATAACAGTCGTCACGATCGCGAGCTTCCGGAACGCCCACAAGTTGTCGATATTGATCGCCCGAGCGCCGAGGATCATGTCACGCACCATGCAAGCGCAGGGGCTCACGCCGAGCACAAACGCGCCCATCGCGATCGCCTGCACCGCGTGCCGCACCCATTGCCGGCGCTTGAGCCGCCACATGAGCAACGCGGCCAAGGCCAACAGCAAGAACATAATGATAAACGGCGCCGCGTCCTCAGCCGTGCCGCAAATCGGCCACAGCGGCGGCTCGATCAGCTTCCACTGCGGGATGCTCTTGAGTGTAGGAAGCGGCGGCATGGATCAGTCCTCATCCGGATGCAACACGTGGACGTCGGCGGATCCAAAGGACACGCGCACGCGCGAAGACACGGTCCCGCCGAGCGCGAGATAGTCCTCGCGAGGCATGTGCGCCTCCAGCCCGAGCACGTCGACGCGCACGTGCACCCACTCGCCGGCGTCGCGCACCTCACGGATGGCCGCGTCGAACTGGTTCGCCTCCGCGCCCCCGCTCTCGATGGCCGTTAGCCGCACCGCGGCAGGCGGGACGTGGATCATGCAGTCGCCGTCAGCATCCGCGGCCACGCGCAGCCTCACGCCGCGCACGTCCGCCAGGGCCGGGCCGTCTCCCCCGCGCGTCATGCTGGCCTCGAAGCAGTTGGCCGCGCCCACGAACTGCGCGACGAACGCGCTCTGCGGGCGCTCGAACACCTCCGCTGGCGTGCCCACTTGCACGATCTCGCCGTCTCGTATGATGCCCACCCTATCCGCAAACAGGCGAGCCACGTCTTGGTCGTGCGTCACGTGGAGCGTGGTCATGTGCGTGCGCGCATGAAGGCTGCGAATCTCAGCCCCAACACGCTCCTTGCTCACGCGGTCGAGCGTGCCGAGCGGTTCGTCGAGCAGCAACACGGCCGGCTCCGTCGCGAGCGCGCGCGCGAGGGCCACTTTCCGGCGCTCGCCGCCGCTTAAGTTCACCGGCGAGCGCGGCAGCAAATCCTGGATCCGGAGCATGTCCACCAGTGCGGCCACGCGTTGCCGCCGCTCATCCTTCGTCGTCCGCTCGAACCGCAGCCCGAACGCGATATTCTCGGCAACGGACAAGTTCGGAAAGAGCCAACAATCTTGATAGAGGAAGCCCACTCGCCGGCGTTCCGGAGGCAGATGGGTCACGTCGTCGCCGTGCAAGTGCACTTGCCCCTCGT
>JAJRTI010000621.1 GCA_024278415.1 Planctomycetota bacterium
TATCATACGGCTGGAGTTCGCCGTTGCCAGGGGGGAGCAGTCTGCCCTTTACCCGCATATCAAGGACGGCCGCAGTCGGCCGCCGGGGCCGGGAAGGCGGAGGGAAGGAGAAAACGAGAGGTTTTGGCGCCCTGTTCCCAGGGGGCGGCCTGCGGGATCTCGTTGGGGACCTAGCGTCTGCGCGATAGAGACCCTTCGAAGGCTGGAGATGTGGGTAGAGGGCAAAGGGAACAGCAGGGGGCGTCACATGCCCCGCCCCAACGCCATCATTGCTCATGCGCGCGCGCCGCTGCATGGACGCGCCCGACGCCGGGCCTCTCGCGGCCCATCGTAAGGCCCAAGCAACACAGCCGTTTTCGCTTGACTCACCCTGTACGGTCAAGTAGAATGCCAGCCCTTTTTAGGAGCCAGAAACGGCAATGTATGGCTCGCCGCGTCGGGCGTTTTTGGCCCGCGGGCGCGGCCGCTTTCTTGCTCGGCACGTGTGGCTCCCGCGCTGTGTTCTGCTGTTTTCTAAAGATGTATCTTTATCGCGTGCGCGCGTATCTATTACTAGGTGTGGTGAGTCTGGTCATAGGGCCTGCGCACGCGGCCGAGAGCACGCGCGACCGCCGGGACACGCTGCTCCGGGGCGAGGCGTTGACTCGGCAAGGGGACCACGAGGCCGCGTTAGGCATTTGGCTTAAGCTCCTCAAGGACGCGCCGAACGACACGCAGTTGCTCCTGCGTTTGGGCGTGACGCAGAGCCTGCTCAGCCGCTACGACGAGGCTGAATCCACGTTTCGACGCGCAATCCAACTCGACCCCGGCAATGGACAATTGGTGTATAACCTCGCCCTGATGTTTTTCCGCAAGGGCGAGCTTGGGAAGGCCAAGAAGTATCTGAATCGCGCACGCACGCTCAGCCCCGAGTTGCCTGGCGTGAATGAGCACTTGGCCATGCTTTCGGAGATGCAGGGCGACACCGCCAAGGCGCGGCAGTACTACCTGAAGGCGATCAACGCGAACGTCGGCAGCCTGAGCGCGTGGATGTGGGTGTTGGGCCGCAAGCCCGACCGGCCCCGCCGCGAGATCAGCACAACGTTCGCCGTGGCCCTGCTGGTGGTCTGTGTTGCGGCCGCGGCCGGCCTGCTCCTTGCCACTCACCACCGCAACAAGCATCCCGGGCCTGTGTAAGCCAGGCGGCCGCCGCATTCGCCAGAATGCGGTTCGGTGAGCCACTCGTCGGTTCACCCGCATGCTGGCGCATGCGGCTGCCGGTTCCGGGCACATCCGCCGTACGGCGGATGGACGCGACACGTCCTTGGCTCATGTCCCCGCCGCCCGGGCCCTGGCGAGACCCCGTGCACCTCCCAATCCGAAACAAACCGTCTGGACCCTTTCACCACACGAGGCGAATAGTATGAGCAAGTTAGGCTCATGGGTGCTGCTGATCATTGCCCTCCTGATGATCTCCACGGTCACCATCTTCGGGCCAGAGCAGATCACGCAAGACGTGCTCTCCAAGATCGTGCCCGAACGCAAGACCCAGCAGGACACGGATGTGGTCGCGCGCCTGACGCTCGACAAGCCCTTGCTCCCGGGCTCGGATGCGACGGTGACCATAGATCATGCGGCTGATCTGGCGGGCAATGCCACGAAGAAGCCCATCGTCGTGTCCCAGATTGACAGCGACGACGACGTGCCTCCGCGGCTCGTCTCGGCCGGGGTTGCATCGTGGGGCAACAAGGTCACCATCGTCGCTCTCTTCAACGAAGAGCTTCGCGCCCAGGGCGTCTTGCCCGCGGGCAACTACGTGCTGGAGGTCGGCAGTGATCTCAAACGCGTCAAGTTTGCCGATGACGTGGAGGTGGTGTACGACGCGGACGCACAGCGCCGGCACATGGTCAGGATCGACGCCCGCGCCGCGGTCAAGCCGGGGGAGCCCTTCGTGCTTCGTATCGTGTCCAGTTCGAACATCCTCGACCTCGCGGGCAACAAGCTCCAAGCGCCGCAGAGCGTCCGCGGCAAGGTGGCCGGCCCCGCGGCCATCGCAAGCGTCACGGCCGCGGTGCAAGACCTGGCGGCGGACCGCACCGGCAAGACGGTAGCCGTCACCTTCAGCGAGAGGCTCGACCCGGCGTCCGCGGCCGACGCGACGCACTACCGCACCACGGCTGGCGAACGAGCCGTCTCCGCCAAACCCATCAGCAACGGCAAGACCGTGCTCGTGGGCTTGCCATCGTGCGCGCTGCCTGGCGAGACGAAGCTGCTCATCAATGGGCTCCAAGACGCCGCGGGGCTGCCGGTGCCCTTCACGCCCAACGTGGCGATTGCAGCAATGGACACGCAGGCGCCCAAGGCCAAGGCGCTCAAGATCGAAGCCGTGTCCGGCTCCAACAATGACGTGGCCGTGGTGACGTTCGACTCGAACGTGCTCCCGGCCGACGCGGCCGACGTGGCGCACTACGCGATCGCGGTCACCACCGAGCCGCTGAAGGGCGCCAGCGCAGAGGAGCAACTCGGCGTCGAGGCCGGGGCGATCGCGCTCGCGCACGCGCCCACCAAGGCCAACGCGGCCGGCGTGGCGCTCGCGTCCGCACTCGCGGCCAAAACCGAATCCATCGACCTCTCCTCCTCCTCTGTGGCGTACGACGAGAAGACGGCCGCGGCCACCGTCACCATCAGCGGCGTGAACCTGAAGCCGGGCGACGTGTGCAAGCTTACGGTCCAGGGCGTGCGCAACGTGGCCGGCAAGCCCATGGCCGGCGCAATGACGCTCGAAGCGACGGTGGCCGGCGATACGACCCCGCCCGCGGTCGCCAAGGCCCTCCAGGACCTGTCGACCGACAGCACCGGCGCCACCCTCCTCGTGCGCTTCGACGAAGCCGTCGACATGGAGACGGCCAACACGACCGCCGCGTACACACTCAGCGGAGGGATCGAGGCCAAGATGACCCGCGCCAAGGGCGACAGCGCGGTGTACGTGCTCGTGAGCGAGCCGGTGATCCCCGGCGAGACTACGCTCACCGTGGAGAAGGTGCGCGACGTGGCCGGCAACATGCTCGACGCATCGCCCGACCTGCCCATCTTGGCCCAGGAGCAAAACCCTCCCACCGTGTCGCGCCTGCGCGGCCTCGCCATCAAGGGCAGCGCCAACGACCAACTCACGGTTGCATTCAGCGAGCCCGTGGTGGTGAAGGACGCGGTGGACGTGGCCAACTACAAGCTCGAATCGCCCGCGGGCACAGCCCTGCCCATGGCCGGCGCGACGGCCGCGTTCGACCCCCTCACCAACTCCGTGATTATCACCCTCGCCGGCGTAGGCGACCAGGCCGTGAACCTCAAGAGAGGCGAAACCGTGGTGGCGCGCGTACAGAATGTGCGCGACCTGGGCGGCAACCCGGTCGCCGCGGGCACAAAGCTCCAGAGCGTCGTCGAGGGCGACAGCACGCCCCCCGGCATCCGGCAGGCCTTCCTCAACAAGGTGGTGGACAAGACCGGCGCGACCGTGGACATCGAGTTCACGGAGGCCGTGGATCCGGCTACGGTGGAGAACCTCGACAACTACACCGTGGTCAAGGGCCCCGCGCTCAAGTCCGTGAAGGCGCTGGGCGAAGGCCAAGGCGCGCGGCTGACCTTCGCCAAACCGGTGAAGGCGAGCCGGGGCGGGGCCATGTTCATCTTCGTGGCGATCGGATTGCTGGTCGCCTATTTCCTCGGGCTGATGACCAAGAGCATCCCGTCCGACATGCGGCGCGGCGCGCGGACTGTCGTGGCCATCGCGGTCGTGGCGCTGCTTGTGGCATCCGTGGTCTTGAAGCGGGAGTCGGTCCAACTGCGCGTGTACGGCGTCACCGACCTCGCCGGCAACCTGGCGAGGACCATGGCCCTGCCGGACGTGCAGCTCATTGAACAAGAGCCCCCGACGGTGGTCGATTCGAAGTTCGTGCTCCCCCCCCAGGGCAGCGATCTGCCGGCCGAGGTCCGTCTGACCTTCTCGGAGTCGATCAACCCGCAAGACGCGGTCAAGCTGGCCAACTACCGCCTCGACACGCCGCCGGGCCAGCCGCGCTCGCTCGACGCGGCCCGCATCTACTATCTGGCCGGAGAGCACCTCGTGCGCATCCTCGTGCCCGCGGGCGAGAAGGGCTTCCAGCCGGGCGATCCGTACATTCTCACCGCGTCTAACCTTCGCGACCTGGCCGGCAACCAAGCCACCTCGCTCACGGCCAAGGGCGACGTGGGCGGCGATCTCAAGCCGCCCACCGTGGTGCACGCACAACACCAGTGGGAGGAACTCGACCTCATCGACTACCGGGAGGAGGTGGAGGATCTCGTCAAGATCAAGGGCTACGGCTCGAAAATCCGGAAGGGCGCCACGGTCGACATCGACTTCAGTGAGCCGCTCGACGTGGTGGCCGCGCAAGACGCGAGCAACTACATGGTTTGGGGCGGCGCCAAGTGTCTGTCGGCCATGGTCGACAAGGACGACCCCAAGAAGGTGTGGGTTTCCTTCTCGAGCACTCTCGTGCCCGGCGAGACCAAGATTCTGTTGCGCAACATCAAGGACCAAGCGGGCAACGTCATGCCCATGAAAACCGACCTCATGGTGGCCCCCGAGGAGACCGAGCCGCCCAAGGTCATCCGGTCCCAGGCCAATGCCGTGAGCGGCGTGGAAAACGACACCATCTTCGTCACGTTCGACGAAGAAGTCGTGGCCGGCGACGCGAGGAACCTCGCCAACTACACCGTCGAGTCGCCCAAGGGGCAGGCCATCTCGTTGGCCGGCTGTGCGATCAGCTACAACGCGCCCACCTCCACCACCACGATCACCCTCACCAATGGCCACAACCTCAC
This sequence comes from Planctomycetota bacterium, assembly GCA_024278415.1. Next base: position 4,840 of record JAJRTI010000621.1, read on the forward strand.
CACTCGCTCCACGTATCTCGTGACGGTCCAGAACGTGCGCGACGTGTCCGGCAATGCGATCCAAGCCAACGGCAAGGACAACGTGATTGATGGTGAGGTGCGGGGCGACCGCTCGAAGCCTATGGCCAAAATGGTCAAGGTCATCCAGCGCCTGAGCCTGGATCCGACGGGTCGAGTGGTGGACGTGCAGTTCGAGGAGGCCATCGACCCCGCTGTCACGCTCAAGCCCAAAAATTTCACCATCAGCACGGGCCAGAAGGTGCTGAGCGTGGAGTTGGCCTCGGTCGAGAAAATGCGCGACGAGACGCTCGCGGACGCGGTGAACACGGTCAGCGTTGATCGAATCCGGCAGCACATGGAGCGCTTCTCGGCCATGCCTGCCGGCGCGGCCAAGAAGAGCCGCCTGTCTGGCACGCTGGGCAACCGCGAAGCCATGGAGTACGTGAAGGCCTATTTTGAGAAGCTGGGGCTGAAGACAAGGGTCGAGAAGTTCAACGTCGTCGTGCCGATCCAAGACTACGCGCGCATGACCGTGGACATGCCGGCCGGGAAGCAAACGATCCCGTTGGAGGCCATCTGGCCCAACAAAGTGAAGACCTGCTCGCTTCCCACGGAGGGGCTGCAAGGCCATCTGATCGACGGCAACTACGGCGAGCTGGCGGACTTCAACGGGTACGAGATCAAGGGGGCCATCGTGCTCATGAAGTTTGGCTCGCGGAAGAATTACTTCAACGCGCGCATGCTCGGCGCGTCGGCGGTGATTTTCTACGACGACGGCCAGGTCATCTCCGACGAGGCCATCGAGAAGTTCATCGAGTTGCCGGCCGACATCCCGCGCTTCTGGATCGACAAGCAGCGCGTGCCCGAACTGCTGGCCCTCGCGCGCAACAAGACACGCGAGACGCCGGTCACCTTGGAAGCGCGGGTGGATTGGCAGACGCGCGAGACGTGGAACGTGTACGCGCTCTACGAGGGAGCGGACGAGTTCATGCCCGAGCGCGGCGATGAGGAGCCGCGCAAGTGGAAAGACCAGGTGCTCGTGCTCGAGGCGTATTACGATTCGATCTCGGTCGTGCCCACGCTCGCCCCCGGCGCCGACAGCACCTCCGGTATCGCCGCGCTGCTCGAAACCGCGCGTTTCCTCACGCAAGCCTACCCGCCCAAGTTCAGCATCGTGTTCCTCGCTACGTCCGGCCACTTTCAGGGCCTCAGCGGTGTGAACAACTTCGTCTACCGGCACGTGCGCAAGAGCGAGTACTACCTCAAGCGCATGGCCGTGGACGACAAGATCGACTACCTCTTCTACAGGGATGTGGTCACCAAGCTCAACGAAAGGCAGATCGAGAAGCTGGAGGATGAGGAGGTGCTGAACGTGGCGCTCGCCACGGACAAAGACGTCGAGCAAGGCCACGCGGTGCACCTGTGGGGCGATCAGTACGCCCGGCTCGACGACAAGGGCCAGGTCGTGGTGGACCCCGACGGCAAGGGCGAGATCCGCAAGCAGAACATGCGCCTGTTCGTGGGTTTGGATCTGTCGTCGCACAACAACCAGATGGCCAGCTTCGCCGAGGGCACGTTCTACAACTATGGCTGGCGCACGGATAACTACAAACAAAACGCAATCGCTCCGTTCGCGAAGAAGTTCTTCGAGTATTACGAGGAAGCCTTCCCGCCCGACGCGACCTGGGCCGCGAAGGCCAAAACCCGGAATATCGCCTACCTCGAGACGCGCGGCTACATCAACGCGGTCACGCCGTCCAAGCGCTCCTGGCGCCACTACATGACTGTGCCGCTCGCGCTCGACCACGAAGCCGTGACTTGGGTGGGCTACTTCGGCCTCAGCATGGCCACGCCCAAGGACATGCGCATCTACGTGGACACGCCCAACGACGTCATGGGCAACGTGAACGTGGACAACGTGTACGCGCAAGCCCGCACGCTCGCGGCGCTCATGGGCCAAGCCGGCCGAGACGACAAGTTTATCCCCGACTCGAAGCTCGAACTCAAAGACATGGGCCACAACATGAAGGGCAACGTGGTGTGGTTCGACCGCAACGTGAACTTCTTCGTGCCCAAGGCCCCGCTGGGCGGCGCCATCATGACCTACCAGGTCTCCGGCGACCGCGCCCGGTCCGGCGTGCGCACGCTCATGACCGCCATGACCGCAAACGGCTCGCCTTCCGGCGGCGATGAACACCGCGGCTACAAGGTCGAGACCATCACCGCCGATACGACCCGCGTCCGCGTGTTGGCCTGGAACCGCAAAGCCAAGAACCCCACGCACAAGCGCGTGGTGGTCAAGACGCGCTACGGTAGGTTCGAGTACGCGCTCAAGCCGAGCAAAGACGACCCCACGATCTACACGTCCGGCCCGATCGACCTGACCCGCCGCGTGCACGACCTCATCGACCTGCTGCCGTGCGGCATCGTGTGCGGAGTCATCGCCCTCATCTGCCTCGGCCTCGTGTATTTCGTCAAGGACATCCCGCGTCCCGCCAGAGTCATCTGCCACGCCACGACCGTGCTCGTCGTGTTGATCTTCGGCCTCTGGACCGCCAAGGTGGTGTACACCAAGGCCAACGACCCGCGCATGGAGCCCAAGCAACAAGACCTGAACATGGCCTGGGACAAGGCGCTGTTGACCGACCTCGAGCTGGGCGGCGACGCCGACTACCAGATGGTCGACAAGCCCGTGGACATCGGGTTCAACCACTACAAGGGCCAGTTCTTCTTCGACGTGCGCCGGCTGCGCTGGACCATCTGGCCCATGGCCTACGTGCTCGACGACGAAGGCGACATCGTCTTCGCTCCGGATCGCGGCAACGAGGGCGACAAAACGTATCCCATCGCGTCGCACTACGGCTGGTGGGAAACCAATGTGCTCCAGGTGCTTTTCCCCTGCCGCGCGCTGAGCGTGTTCGACACGGTCGACTCGCGCTACCTCACCGCGCTTGACTACTCAACGATCCTCGGCCCCGACGACGCGGGGCTCCAGTGGTGGGGCAACGATAGCGTGCTCTGGCAGAGCCGCCGGCAGGGCCGCACGGTCCCGGTGACCGTGTTCTACGCCAAGCCTGGCCAACGCGTGAAGGTGCTCATGAGCACCGGCCTGCTCGGCGTCAAGTACCTCCTCACCAACACCCCCCCGGAACTCTTCGAGTACAAGGACAGGATCAAGCCGGCAAATGTGGCGGAGCCTTTCGGCGTCTTCTACGACTCCATCCCCAGGCCCAAAGGCGAAGTCGCCCCCTTCCTGTCCGACCGCGAACGCAAGGCCAGCATCAAGCTCGCAGCCCGCGGCCGGGGGTACCCCATCGAGGACGGCATCATCCTCAACCCGGCGTTCAAGGGCACGAAGGATATGTGGGTCATTGACGATGTTCGCATGAAAGAACTCGCCAAGTACGGGGTCAAGAACCAGAAGATCGAAGGCCTGCACGAGCGCTCCAGGGTCGCACTCGAACTCGCGGAAACATACCTCAAGAAGAAGCAGTACGACCGCTTCATGGCCGCGTCCCGCGAGGCCTGGGGGCTGGAGGCCCGCGGGTACCCCGACGTGAAAGCCACGGCTAACGACACCGTGAAGGGCATCGTGTTCTACTTTATCCTCCTGCTGCCCTTCAGCTACTTCGCCGAGCGCCTGCTCTTCGGCTTCGCGGACGTGCGCAGGCGCCTGATCGCATTCGGTGGAGTCTTTGTGCTCGTGTTCCTCGTGCTGCACTCGGTGCACCCCGCGTTCAAGCTCAGTTCGTCGCCATACATCATCTTCCTGGCGTTTATCACCTTCGCTCTGGGCGGCGCCGTGTTGTTCATGGTCATGACGAAGTTCAACCATGAGGTGCAGAAGATCAAGCGCGCCGCGTCCGGCATCCACGAAGTCGACGTGGGCCGCCTGAGCGCGACGTACGCCGCGATCAACCTCGGCATCTCCAACCTGCGCAAACGCAAGGTCCGTACGGGCCTCACCGCGGCCACCCTCATCCTGCTCACCTTCACCGTGCTCTCCTTCACCTCCGTGAGCACGTCGCTCAAGTACTACAAACTCCCCCGAGACAATCGGCCCACGTACCAAGGCGCGCTCGTGCGCGACCGCAACTGGAAAGGCCTCCAGGAGTCCGTGCTCGATTACCTCGATAGCGCGTTCGAGGGCAAGGCCACCATCGTGCCGCGCGCCTGGCGCCTGGCGCGTATCGAGACGGAGAAGGAGTACATCGCGTTCCAGAAGGTTGGCAACGAGACCCCGAGTTTCGCCAACGCGCTCGTGGGCTTCACCGAGCGGGAGAAGGTCGCCACCATGCTCGACCGCAAACTCATCGGCGAGAACAGCCGGTGGTTCAAGAAAGGCGACTTCTACCACTGCATCCTGCCCAGCGACATGGCCGCCCTGGTGGGCATCACCGAGGACGACATCGCCGAGAAGGAGGAGGACTGCCCGAAGATCCGCATGCTGGGATCGGACTTTACCGTCATCGGCATCATTGACTCCGACCGCTTCAATCGCACGCGCGACCTGGACGACGAAAAGCTGACCCCAGTGGACATGGTGTCCGAGGGCCAGCGCATGCGGAGCGGCCAGCGCGAGGACCCCGACCTCCAGGCCTCCGAGCCCATCGAGTCGTTCGTGCACCTGGAGTCGAGCAACGTCATGCTCGTGCCCTTCGACTACGCCATGAGCGTAGGCGGCACCGTGCGCTCCATCGCGATCACCCAGTTCAAGGACCCCAACATCGGCAAGCAGGTCGAGGACTTCATGTCGCGTGTCGCGCTCACGGTGTTCGTGGGCGAGGGCGACGGCGTGACCGTCTACAGTTCGATCGGCGCGACCTCACTTGGCGGCTTGGCGAACTTGGCGATCCCGATCCTCATCGCCGCGCTCATTGTGCTCAACACGATGCTCGGATCGGTGTACGAGCGGTTCCGCGAGATCGGCATCTTCAGCTCGGTCGGCCTGGCGCCGGTGCACATCGCCGCGCTCTTCCTCGCCGAGGCCGCGGTGTTCGCCACCGTGGGCGCGGTCATGGGCTACCTCGTGGGCCAGGTCACCACCATGGTGCTCTCCGGGTTCGGCATCCTTGAAGGCATGAACCTGAACTACTCGTCGCTCTCCGCCATCAGCTCCACGCTGGTCGTCATGGCCACCGTGTTCCTGTCCACCATGTACCCGGCCAAGAAGGCCGCCAGCATGGCCGTGCCGGACGTGACGCGCAAGTGGAAGTTCCCCGAGCCCGAGGGCGACCGCTGGGTCTTCGACTTCCCCTTCACCATCGGCGGCGCCGAAGTGGTCGGCATGTATGCCTACTTGGCCCGAATCTTCGAATCATATGGCGAAGGGTCCACCGGCGGATTCGTCGCTGAAAACGTGAAGATGACTTCCGGCGAACACGAGAATGGCCACAAATACACCATCACCATGCGCACGTGGCTGGCGCCATACGCCCTCGGCATCAGCCAAGACGTGACGCTCGACGGCCTCCCGACCGGCGAGCACAACGTGTATCGCGTCGAGGTCATCTTGCAGCGCCTGAGCGGCGACGTGGCGTCGTGGCGCCGCATCAACCGCGGCTTCCTCAACGTGCTCCGCAAGCGCTTCCTCGTATGGCGCACCGTGAGCCCAGAGGAAAAGATTGAATACCGCGAGACCGGCCTCGGCATGCTCGAATCGCCGGAAGCGGCTGGCTGAGCAGACGAAATCCAACGCGGGCTTCGCCCGCAACCCTGGAGCGGAACGCCTTCGCGTTCCGAAGGACGGCGAATGCCGTTCGCGCTGTTACGCCAGCACGGGGCTTGCCCCCGTGCGGCGATGATTACCGACTACTCGGCAGAGCACCTGGCCCTACCCTCCTCTTTCTGGCTGCTCGGCAGGCCGAGCAGCCAGAAAAAGGAGACCAACAGGAACGAGACGGCGGCGCAGTAGTCGGCAATCCTCGCTCTGCTGGGGCAAGCCCAGCAGAGGCGTGAGATGAACCGCCGCCGTCGCCCCCCGCCCGACAGGGCGAGGGCGTAGGTGTTCCGCGTGCGCATGCGAAGAAACGCATGCCACACGCACCGCCGCATTCTGGCGAATGCGGCTTCCGCTCAATCGATAATCGGCAATCGAAAATCCCCAATCAGCAGGAGTTTCCCTTGGCTGAGGAACAAGCGTTCGACCGCGACGAAACCTACGAGATCATGCCGGAGGGTGCGCCCTTCGAGCACGGCTTCAACATGAAGACCGTGTGGGGCGCCCTCTTCGTTGGCTTCATTATGCTGCCCGGCGCGATTTACCTGGGCCTGGTGACCGGCCAGAGCATGGCCGGCGGCGCTGAATGGGTGACGATCATCCTCTTCATCGAGATCGCCAAGCGCTGCTTCGTCAAGCTCCAGACACAGGAGATCATCATCCTGTATTGGGTCGCTGGCAGCCTGGTGACCATCGGCGCCCGCATGGGCGGCGGCATCCTGCCGGGCGGGCCGTTCGCCACGCTGATCTGGGACCAGTACTTTATTCAATCGCCCATGACCCTCGGGCTGCGCGAGTATGTACCCCCCTGGGCCATGCCGAGTTGGACTTCCGAAGCCATCCAGCAGCGCACGTTCCTCCACACCGACTGGCTGCTGCCCATGGGGCTGATGATGTTTGGCCTGGTGTTCGGCAAGGTGGCCAGCCTCTCCATGGGCTACGTGCTGTTCCGATTCACCAACGACCTGGAGCGCCTGCCCTTCCCTATGGCGAAGGTATTCGCCAGCGGCGCAACCGCGCTGGCCGAGACCTCGTCCAAGACCGAGGGCTGGCGCTGGCGCGTCTTTAGTATTGGCAGCTTTATAGGCGCCATGTTCGGCTTGATCTATGTGGTGGTGCCCGCGCTCTCGGGCATCTTCCTCACCGACACGGTGCAGATCCTGCCCATCCCCTTCATCGACTTCACTCCCAGCATCAAGGCCATCCTTCCCGCGACCGCGCTTGGCCTCATGACGAACTTGGGCATTGTCCTGTCGGGCTTTGTGCTGCCGTTCTGGGTCGTGGTGGGCACCTTCTCCATGTCCATGGTCGCCACGCTCGTGGCCAACCCCTTGCTCTACAAGTTTGGCTACCTCCACAGTTGGGCCCCCGGCATGTCGACGATCCCCACCCGGATCTGCAACCAACTCGACTTCTGGCTCAGCTACGGCATCGGCAAGTCGCTCATGGTCGGCGTGCTTGGGTTTGGCCTAGCGGCGCAGGCTCTGGTCAAGGGACGAGTCAAGTCGTGGGAGGAGGGCGAAGAGGGGAAAGAGGAGAAGGCAAGCCTGGAGCCGGTCAAAGGCCGTGGCGACATCTCGATATGGCTCGCCTTGAGCCTCTGGGCCGTGGCCACCGCGGCATTCGTCATTATGGTCCGCATCTTGGTGCCCGATTTCCCATGGTGGATCTGTGCACTGTTTGGGTTCCTGTGGACACCGGTCTACTCCTATGTCTGCGCCCGGCTCATCGGCCTTACCGGCAGCACCCAAGGCGTCACCTTGCCGTACATTAAGGAAGGCTCCTTTTACCTGTCGGGATACAAGGGCGCGGCCGTCTGGTTCGCTCCCATCCCCATGCAGAACCACGGCCAATTGGTGCAGACCTTCAAGCAACTCGATTTGGTCAAGTGCAAGTTCGGGAGTCTCGTTTGGTTGAACATCCTCACCACGGTTGTGATGCTCTTCTGTAGCTTCCTGTTCTGGTCCATGATCTGGAAGCTGGGCCCCATCCCGTCATCCGCGTACCCCTTCGTGCAAAAGATGTGGCCCTTCAACGCCACCATGCGCGCCATCTGGGTCAAGTCCACCATCCACGACCGGAAAAACCTCTACGAGTTCGAAGGCTCCGTCGTCGAGAAGTTCTCGTCCAACCTCAAGCTCAGCCGCGCGCGAGAGCACGCGACTCGCGAGACGCTCTATTGCCTCAGGGCGGACTTCAAACCGGGCGTGGACACCGCACTCATCACCTTCAAGGACCTGCTCGACAAACAGTGGAACAGTGACCGCTGGCTGCAGATCGATGCATACAACGACACCGGCCGGGAACTCAAAGGCAAGGTGATCATCACCGACGTCGAAGCTCGCACCGGCGCAGCCCCCCCCATCACGTTGCCTGTCACCCTCGCCCCCGGCAAGGTGGTCCTTGGCTTCGAGGTGGGGCCGCAAGAGAAGCCGGCCGAAGCCAAACGCGAGTTCCTTCGACAGTTGCCTACGCCGGAGAAACCCGAGTCCGGCGCGTCAATCACCTACGTCCCGTTCAGCGAGATCAAACGCAAGGTGGCGCCCGACATGTCGAGTGTGACCCAGCTTGAACTGGTCATTGACAACGCCCCCGCCAAGGGCTCGCTGTACCTCGACCAGGTCGGCCTGATCAGCGGCGCCAGCGCGTTCATTCTGAAGATCATCAAGCTGCCCATCATTCTGGTCGGCTTCGGCGTAGGTGCGCTCCTGTACGCCATCCTATCCTTTGCGGGCGCGCCAGCCGTGTTGTTCTACGGCTGTGTCGGCGGGCTGATGGCCTGGCCCCACCAGGCCATCCCCCTCTTCTTCGGAGCGATGCTCGGACGCTACTACTTTGCGCGCAAGTTTGGCGAGAAGAAGTGGAAAGCGTACGCGCCGATCCTACTGGCCGGCTACGCCTGCGGCTTCTCACTCATCGGCATGACGTCCATCTCCATCGTGCTCATCGCCAAGTCGATCTCGCAGGTCGTCTTCTAAGCGCGCAGGCACGATCTGCACTGTCCCCCAACGGGACGCGCCCCACGCGGGCCGCGTCCCGTTATCGTTTAACCGCGCGGGCTGACGCGCCCATGCCCCCGACACAGGGCCACCTTCGTGTGGTTCCCCAGTGTCACCAGCGGGGGCATGGCCAACGTCCTCCACGAAGTGGACAAACTGCTCGGGGAGGCCATCGTAATAGCAGGGCGCCGGCTCGCGTGGCGCGACTTGTGTTTCCGGGTTACAATGACGTGCTGCCAGTGGCAGGCAAGCTGTGTCCTCTGATCCAGAAGGAGCCGTTGACATGTCCCGAGTCGAACAGGCAGTCGGTCTCTTCAACCAGGGCTTCGCCTGCTCCCAGGCCATCCTCGCCGCGTACGGCGAGGAGTTCGGGCTGGACCGGGATCTTGCTCTGAAGCTCGGCGACGGCTTTGCCGGCGGCATCGCCGGCACGGGCGAGATATGTGGCGCGGCCACAGGAGCGATCATGGTCATTGGCCTCCGTCATGGCCGCACGCGCGCCAGCCACAGGGCGGCGAAGGCCAAGACCCGTGATGTCGTCCGGGAGTTCCTGAGCCGGTTCGAATCGCGCTGCCACTCCACCCTCTGCCGCGGCATCTTGGGCGTAGACATCGACACACCGGACGGCAGCGCGGCCGCGCGAGCGCAGGGGCTGTTCAAGGCGATATGCCCGGAGGCCGTGCGCGCGGCCGCGGAGATACTTGAGGAACTCTAACCTCGCCCGCAAGGGGGCGCCCGCGATTGGCATTCTGAGCGAAGCGAAGAATGACAGCGTGTAGGCGACGCGATCGGCCCCCCCCAGACCCTGGCAATTACCCACACGTAAGACCGTTGGGCCGCAGGCCGCAGGAAGTCGGAAGTGTCCCACGGATGTTCGCATGGCCCCCGGATAGAAGGGGGAACAAGGCATCGGCGAGACGGGTTTGTCATCTGTGGGGCTCTCACCCCTGCCACACGACTGAGACCTCATGGCTCTTGACCCCGACAGGGGTCATACAACA
>JAJRTI010000622.1 GCA_024278415.1 Planctomycetota bacterium
GCTCGTCGGACACGTCCGCGTGCAGCGCGCCGGTGGCCTCGATTTGCACGGACGCGACTCCGGCCGCGCCGGTGCGATTCGTGATTGCGATCGGGACTTGGAACACGTCCTTGGTGGACGCGAAGCGCGGCCACGAGGCCTCGACGAGCACCGGGTTGGCCACCGCGCACTCCGCCTCCCCGGAGCCCACGCCGCCCGCGCTCGCGGCCACGGCCATAAGCCGGAGCCGGCCGTCGAAATCCGGCGCGGTAAAGGAGAAGGTCGCGGCGCCCGTGTCATCCGCAACCGCGGTCCCAAGCCACAGCGCGACCGGCTTGACGCGGCGCACTTGGATCGGGTTGCGCCGGCGGGAACTGGACCAGTCGTCGTCGCCGGCCGGCGTGCTGGAAACGCCAAGAGCAGACGGATAGTCCGGATGGATGCGCGAGTACACGTCCGCGGTGTGCTGCGCGAGCAAGCGCTTGGCCGTGAAGAAACTCCACGGGTCGGGCGTGGCGAAGCCGGTGAGCCGGCAGATGCCGAGATCGACCGCCGCGATCGCAACCTCCGCGCCGGCCGCGGCCGCGCCATCGACTTGCACTCGCACGCGCAACCGCTGCCCCGGCCGCGCACTGGCCGGGGAGGCCAGCGCGACGCGGAGTTGCTTCTGTGGCTCCACGACCGCGACCGGGCGCACGCCCATCGCGCGGTGCGGGACGAAGTGCTCAGCGGTTTGGAGCGGGCGCAGCACGGTTGCGGTGATGTACGCGGTCGGGCCATAGCCCGCCTTGATCGGCACGTTCAGTTCAGCGGTGTTGCCCACGAGTTGCACCACGCGCCGGTCGAGCACGCCGTCGTTTTCGACGCAGAGAAGCATACGCCCGGGGAAGGGCGACCGCACGACGACCGTGGCCACCTCGCCGGGCTGGTACGCGTCGCGGTCGGTCTTGATCTCGATGCGGTCCGGCTGGCTGATGTCCCACGACGTGTCGCCGGCGCCGGTGCTCCAGAAGCGCCTGGAACTCGCGGCGCCGCCGGCCGGGTCGGCGATGCGCAATCGGAAACACCCGCGGCTGTCCGGCGTGACGCGGGCCACGCCGCGGCCGGCGCGCAAGGGCAGTTCGAACGTCGACACGGGCACGATTTCCTCGTTCGATACGTACCGGTACCGGCCGTCGTCCCCGCGCTCGAACATGGTGTGCCACACGATCTTCTCGAGCGTGCACTGGAGCTTGGGAATGTCGTAGGCCGCGCCATTCGGCGCGACCGCGGCGCAAGGGATGAGCAGCGCGGGCTGGCCGTTCGCGGCTGGCCGCGGCTGGCCGATGCCCACGTAGCACGGCCGAAGGTCCACGATGCGCTCGTCCCGTGCGGTCACGCCGCGGCCGCCGACCTCGCGCACGGACGCAATGACTGTGGCGACGAGGCGCGCGGGGGTGGAGTCAGCCTTGGGCACTTTAGTGGAGAAGGCGTGCTGGCCGTTGTCGTCCAATGTCGCTTCGCCAAGATCCTCGCGGATCGGCTCCCAGTTGGCGCCGTCGTCGAAGAAGACATAGTCCTTCCAGCCGTCGTGCTCGAAGGGCCGCGCCCGCCAGATGACTCGGCAAGCCGCGGTGCGCCCGGCGGCCGGATACCCGAGCAACTGGGACGCGGACACGGTCGCCGTGAGCGCAGCGCCGGGCTCGACGGCCCCCGTTGCGATAGCCACTTCCGCCTTCATGCGGTCGGGCACAAACTCCTCCACGAGGAAGGTGGCCCCGCCCATGCGCTGGCCGCCGGGAATGCGGACGGACACCGTGTACTCGCCTGTGGGGCAGGCTTCAGGCAGTGTGGCCGTGAGCGCGGCCGTGCCGGCTGTGGAGAGCGTTTCCGTCTTGCGCAGCACCTCGCGGTCGTCCGGGCGAACGACCGCGACTTGGACGGGGAACTGCCCGGGCATGGCCAGGCTCTTGCCGCGCACGATGGTGCGCACGTAGACGGTTTCGCCGGGGCGATAGACCCCGCGGTCGGTGTACACAAACGCCTCGTAGCCTTTGCGGAGGCCTGGCCGGCCATCGACGTCGAAGCCGGCCGTGGACACTTCGCCCGCTTGGATCTCCACGTACGTGAGGTCGTCGCCCTTGGCCGCGGCCACGAGAAACGGCTCGCGCTCGCCCGTGAGGCCGGCGTTTTGGAAATGGACGAATCCCTGCTCGTCGGTGACGCCTTCGAGCAAAAGCTGGTTCTTGATCGAATACACCGACACCTTTGCGCCGGCGACGGGCGTCGTGTCATCGATCGCAGTAGCCCACACGAGCATGTCGTGGTCGGAGCGCTTGACGAGGAGGCCGATGTTGGTCACGAGCACGACTTTGGATTTGCTTCGCCAACTGTACTCCGCGTCCGCGTCGTCCACGGTGATGCGGGTGGGGCCCATGAGGTCGTCGCCCAAGAGCTTGCGCAGGTTGAGCCTGACGCGGGCCGACTTGTTCAGCACGCCTTCCACGGGCACGGTCTGGTCCGGCAGCGCATAGCCGGTGGCCTCGGCCACCTCGTCCACGTTGTAACGGGACTCCGCGTCGCGCACAAAGGTCACGAGGTTGTTGGGGTAGATCTTCTGCATGGCCACCTGCACCGCGTTCACGTTCATGCATTCGAGCGGCAGCAGAAGGCGGCCCTTGGTGGACAGGTACACGCCGTCGCTCGCGAACTTCACGTAAGGATCCGCGTCTGGCGTGTTGATCACCCACGACTGCTCGTCGCCGAGTGCCGCGCCATCCTTGGTGGCGAGTTCAGACGTGAAGATGACCTTGTAGCGTGTGGCATACTTGAAGTCGCCGTACAGTTGCAGTTCGCCGGACCACGAGGACTCGGCGCGGAAGTCCAGGGCTGGCTTGATGCGGATCTTAGACTTGGCCGACTCCAGGTCGATGTCTCGCGTCGCATACACGTCCAGATAGATCGGCTCATCGGCATACGCGCGCACGCGGACACGGGTGATGCGCAGGGCCTCGGTGAGGTCGACGATCTTGCTGTCGTCGGCTTCGATGCCCAGGGGCCCGGACGCGCCGCGAAGCCCGGCCTTGAGCGTGACCTGCACGGAGCCGCTGAGCCCGCGCTGGGCTTGCACGAGCACGCGGTCCGCGATCTTGTCGCTCAGTAGGCGGAAGTCGACCGTGCCGCCTTCGTCGTCGCGCAGCTCGATGCGGTTGGCGAGCATGGCCGGCACCACGCGGTCGTTGAACGTGAGGCACAGCGTGGGCCGCGAGTCCGCCAGTTCGACTTGCCTCGCCGCGATCCACGCGAGCCGCGGGGTGTTGAAGGCAAACGCGCGATTGCCGGCCAGAGGGTGGCCATCGAGGGACTGAATTCGTCGGTCGACGAGAGCGGAGTAGGGGGTGGCCCGAGGCAGAGGCTTGGCCGGCACGAACGCGAGCGTGCGAGGATCGTCCCACTTGCAGACGCCGAGGATGCGCGGGGTGAAACGGATCAGGCTCTTGCCGAGCGGCTTGCCGACGTTGTCGCCGCGGACCATGGGCCGGTCGAACGTGACGCGCACCACCCCCTGAGGATCAGCTTCGCCTTGTGGCTCGAAGCGTGCGATGTGAGCGCCCGATCGGCGCAGATACCCCAGGTGGACGAGCCACGCCATGCCGCCCGCGTTGACGACGAGTGCCCCAAGAGCGAGTGCGAACCAATGCCTTCGGTTGGGCAGGAGCATCTGCCTCCTCCTTTCACAGCAAGCGCGCAGTCTGAGCGCAAACACAGAAACGACTACGTGCCGCGGAGTCGGGGGAGGGAAAGATGCCGGGCCCCGAAAGTCCCACATCTTCGGCTCAGCGAAGGGACGCATTATACCACAGACGCGCGTCGCAGCCAAATCGGCCGAGTTTGGGCCGCTGGCGCAAGGCCAGCGGCGCCGGTATTGGTTGGGTGCGGTCGCCGCATTAGTCGGTAATCACCGCCACACGGGGACAAGCCCCAATGGCGCGAACTTAAGTGTTGGATGGCCTTCGGAAGCCCCAACGGGGCGACAGTGAATAGCCCAAGGCGTGAGCCTTGGGTAAGCAACAGGCAACGGCGCCAAAGCCTCGTAGAGGCGAGGCGAGATGATGCGCTCAGCCGCGTGGCAGGCCGGGCGACACAGGAACGTCATTCTCCTTCGTTGCGTTCCATCAATTCGTTGCCCCCAGCGAATGGCAGGCGCCCTTGACGGCGTTCACGGGCGGCGTTAACATCGTGCGCGGCTGGTCTGTGAAGAGAATTGTTGCCGATCTGGCAACCAGGGATGCTTGACCCACGGGGAGCCGCCGAGCGTGGGCCGAACGCCTGCTCCGAAACCCTCGCACTTTTCTTGAGGAGTTCGTTTTGGCACTTTCAACCCATCCTTGCACACTGATGAACGCGAAACTCTCCGTACGCCTCTACCGGGTCGCAGTGCTCGCGTTAGCCTCGATGCTGCTGCTGCCGCCGCGGCCGAGCCTGGCGGCCGACGCGAAGCAACTGTTGCAAGCCGCGGGCTTCCGCGGGGGGCTGATCGTGGACGTCGGGTGCGGCGAGGGCCGGCTCGTGGCCGCGCTCGCACAGCAGGGCCGTTTTGTCGTGCATGGCTTGGAAGCGGACGCGGCGCGCGTCCAACGCGCCAGAGCCCACATTCGCTCGCTTGGCGTGTACGGCCCCGTGTCTGTGGAGCAGTGGGCCGGCTCGGAACTGCCGTATGCAGACGGCAGCGTCAACGTCGTCGTCGCTGAAAACTTGGGAAAGGTTCCCATGGGCGAGGTCATGCGCGTGCTCGCGCCGGGGGGAGCCGCGCTCGTCAAGACTGGCGACAAGTGGGCCAAGAGCGTCAAACCGTTGCGCAAGGACACGGACGGATGGACGCATTACCTGCACGACGCGGGCGGCAACCCGGTCGCGCGCGACCGGGTCGTGGGGCCGCCCCGGCGCATTCAGTGGGTCGCCGACCCGCGGCACACGCGCAGCCACGAGCACACGCCGGGCATCCAGAGTGTGGTCTCTTCCGCGGGCCGCCTCTTCTACATCGCCGACCTCGCGCCCATCGACTCCGTGCTGGAGCCGGCCCAGTGGTTCGTGGTCGCGCGCGACGCGTACAACGGCGCGCTGCTGTGGAAGCGGCCCATCAAGCGGTGGTTCCCCGTTATTCTTGGCTGGACCTCGGGGCCGCTCCAACTCCAGCGCCGGCTGGTCGCGGTTGGGGACCGGGTATACGTGACGATGGGCTACCTCGCGCCGCTCAGCGCGCTCGACGCGGCTACGGGCCGGACCGTGAAAGAGTATCCCCAGACCGCCGGCGCGGAGGAGATCATCTACACCGATGGCACTCTCCTCGTCGTCGTGCGGGACGAGATCGAGAACCGGGCCAAAGAACTCCAAAAGTGGGCGCAGTTGTCCAGGCGCACGAACTCGCCCATTTACAAGCGCGAGACGGCTCTGCCCGCGCTCAAGCGATTCCGCAAGGTCGAGTCCAAGGCCAAGCGGTCGCTGCACGCGATCGACGCGGACTCGGGCCGTGTGCTCTGGACACTCAACGCCACGCGGCTCGGCTGGCTGAGGCCGCTGAGCTTGTGCGCGGGAGGAGGCCGCGTGTACTTCCAAAAAGGCCAGGAAGTCTTCTGCTTGGACATGAAAACCGGCCGGCAGTTGTGGGTCGTCAAGGCGCCGCGCCTCCGCTCGGTCGTCGGCGACAAGCTCGTGTGCACGAGCAAGGACTCCGCGACCGTGATGTCCGCGGTGACGGGCAAGCCGCTGTGGACAAAGAAGTCCACGCTCTGCTCCATCCGCGACGCGTTCGTCATCGGCGATTCGCTGTGGCTCGGCGGGTTCAGGCCGTACAGGAGGCCGGGCAAGAAGAAAAGAAAACACGATGGTCCCGTATGGGGGCCGTACTTCGCGGAGCAGCGCCGCCTCGCCACGGGCGAGCTGGTGAAGCAGATCGAGCCACAGAGCCCCGGGCACCATCATCGCTGCTGGCAGAACAAGGCGACCGAGCGTTACATCGTCGGTGGACGGCGCGGCGCGGAGTTCATCGATCTGAAGACCGGCGACGTCCTGTGGCACAGTTGGGTGCGCGGCGTGTGCCGCTACGGCACGCTGCCGTGCAACGGCCTGCTCTACGCTCCGCCGCACGCGTGCGGTTGCTACGTTGCGGCCAGGCTGGACGGATTCTACGCGCTCGCGCCGTCGCCCGCGCCGGCCCCGGCCCCCGGTCCCCGGCTGGTGCGCGGCCCCGCGTTCGGCCAAATCGAAAACCGAAAATCGAAAGCCGACGAGTCTTCTGACTGGCCCACGTATCGCCGCGATGCGCAGCGATCCGGCGTCGCCGCGGGCCCAGGGCCGGCCGCGCTCCGCGTCAAGTGGGCCACACGCGTCGCTCCCAAGCTCAGCAGCCTCACCGTGGCCGACGGCAAGGTGTTCGTGGCCGCGGTCGACGAGCACGAAGTGCGCGCTCTGAACGCGGACACTGGCGAGATGCTATGGCGCTTCACGGCCGGCGGCCGGGTCGATTCCCCGCCCACCATCTATCACGGCCGCGTGTTGTTCGGCAGCCGAGACGGATACGTGTACAGCGTGCGCGCGTCGGACGGCGCGTTGGCGTGGCGGCTCCAGGCCGCGCCGCGGGACCGGCGCATCATCGCCAGCGGCCAGCTCGAATCGACCGCGCCCGCGTTCGGCAGCGTGCTCGTGCAGAATGGCATCGCGTACGTGACCGCGGGCCGCTCCTCTTATCTCGACGGCGGCATCGTGCTCTACCGCATCCAACCCGACACGGGCGAAATCCTCTCGCGCACGAAGTTGTACAGCCCCGACCCGAAGACTGGCCGGCAGCCGGCGCAGTCCGGCCCCGCGTACATGCCCGGCGCGCGCGCGGACATCTTGTCGAGCGACGGACAGTTCGTTTACCTGCGCGACACGGTGTTCGGCATGGACGCCAAGCGGCGGGAGAAAGGCGCGCCGCACTTGCTCACCATTACCGGGTTCCTAGACGACACCTGGCCCCATCGCTCCTTCTGGGTTTACGGCGTGCGCTGTTCGCTCAACACCGGGTGCAGCCGCATGGATCGCAACATCATCTATGGCCGAGTGCTGGCGTTTCGCGATGGCGTCTTCTACGGCTTCGGCCGGAAGGCCATCCAGTGGTCGAACCAATTGCAGGACGGCTCCTATCGGCTGTTCGCGGCCAAGCTGGGAGACAGGAAAGAAGTGTGGACGCACCGCTTGCGCATGCTGGGCCGGGCCATCGTGTTAGCGGGGCAGACGGTCTACGTGGCTGGCCCGGTCGTGAAGCCTGGCCACGGCAGCGCGGTGCTCAGCGAAGGCCCCGAGGGCGTGTTGCTGGCCGTGGCCGCGTCCGACGGTGCGGAGCAGGCGCGGCTGCCGCTCGACGCGGCGCCGGTGTTCGACAGCCTCGTGTGCGCCGGCGGCCGGCTCTACCTCGCCCTGCGCGACGGCCAGGTGCTGTGCGTTGGGCCGTAGAGCGAAAACCGAACGCCCACAACCCCGACACCCGCGATTGCGCCCGGCGGCCCCATGGAGAGCGTGGCTGCTTCCAGCCAAGCGGGCCACGCGAATTGCTCTGCGCGGCGGGAAGCCTACTCCTTATCCACACTCACCCGCACCGGCTCCATCACCCCGTCCTTCACCGCGCGCAACCGGGCCGACGCGTTGAAGCCGCCGCCGAGGTTCATGACCTTGAGCAGCAGCGTGTTCCAGCCCTTGGCCAGTTGGATCTTCACCTTGTCCTCGTTCACAGTCAGTGAGCGCGGCACGTTCTTCTCGTGCACGACCTTGCCGTTGAGCCACACCTTGATCCCGTCGTCGCTGCCCAACTCGAGCAGCGCCTCCGTGGGCGCGTCGGCCCACACATAAGTGCGCAGGTAGCCTACGCGGTTGTTGCCTCGCATGACGCGGTCGAAGTCCAGCAGCCACGGCCTCTTCCGGTCCTTGCTCTGCGGCATGAGCTTCCACTTCACGTCTTTGGCCGCGGGGTCTTCCGGCGGAAGCGTCATGTCGAGGAGCTGCGTGCCGCTCTTGCCCTTCTGCATGTAGGGGCCGGCGACCATCCACGCGGTCACGTAGGCCGCGGTTTCGTTGATCATGCTCAGCACGTCTTTGGCCTGCTCGATCACCCGAGGGCTCACCTTCGCGGCGAGCACTTGCTTCACTCCCTGGAGCGCGTCGAACGTGTGCGAGCGCGCGATCTGCTTGGCCACGCTCACGGCCGCGGCC
>JAJRTI010000623.1 GCA_024278415.1 Planctomycetota bacterium
CGCGCGCCTCGTGGGGCTGGTCGGGCCATGCGCATGGCTTCAGCCCGCGCCAGGGCTTCAGCTCCAGCCACCGCGACGCGGCGCGGGCCCCGGTGAGCGGCAGCCAAGCTGCGGCGTCGTACGCGAGGCGCCCGCGGCTCAGGCCGTGCTCGCGGGTGAGCCATCGCATGGCGCGGTTGAACACGATGGGCACGGCAAAGGGGTTCGTCACGGCCGGAACCGGCCTTGGTTTTGGCATGGTGAACGCGGCGGCCGTGATGCGCAGGTTGTCGATCCAGGTCGCGCCGCGGTCTTGGTCATACGCGTCGGGATTGTTGGGGCCGAGCCGGGTGTCGCACTGGAAGAAGCGGAGGCGGAACGGGCCGTGGCTCATGACGCGCCACGTGTCGAGCACCAGCAACGGCTCTTGCTGCCCGCGCTTGAACACGGTGAGCGCCTGCCGCGTGGGCTGCAGGTCGAGCCGGAACCTGTACCACTTGCCTGGTTCAACTTGGCCTGCTGCCGAACGGCTACCTTCGAGAAACACCACGCGCCCCAAGCCTCCACCGCCCAGCCCGGCCCGCAACGCTTCGCGTTCTCCCCGCGGCACGGATGCCAGCCAGAGGCCCGCGAAGTAGGCATGTTCGCTGTCGTGGGCCATGCACTGGTCCCACTCGATTCGCGCCGGCATTGGCGCGGCGAGGCTCAGGTCCGCAAAGGCCCACTTGCCGCGCTTGGGTTTGCTCATGTCGAGCACGAGTCGGCCGTCTTGCACCGCGGCTTGCGCGTCGCCTCCCGCGCTGAGGCGCCAGCGCTCGGGCTTCAGCGAGCCAAAGTCCTCGCGCAGTTCGGCCCCAGCCGCGCCGGCGCCAAGCGAGAGTACGATCCACATCAGCAGCGTTACGTCGTTGGTCATGTTTGTAGTCTAGGAAATGCCGCGGCGTGATGCAAAGCGATGCAGCCCAACCTACAGATATCAAGCTGATCCGACTACTGGGTACTTCCTGATCATCCACATCGAGGCCGCGCCTGGCTGTCAAGCCCGAAGGGCTGACACATACCAGCCCAGGGCAAGCTGTGCCGCGCACAGCGCAGCCCTGGGATGGATGGCGGGAACAGAGTCAGCCCCAAAGGGGCGGCACATCGGATGCGTTGGTTAGTCCCAGATGTACCGCTCATCGTAATCGACTTCGTATTTCTTCAGGAACTCGATGAACTCTTCCTGAAACGTCATGGTTTTGTGGTGTTCGTGTTGGGCGTCGATGTAACGGATGAGAACGTCCAGTTGGGATTGGCCGAGTGAAAACGCTCCGTACCCCGCTTGCCAAGCGAACTCCCTGCACCTCGAATCGCGTTGCTTGATCCATGCCGACGAACTGGCTTTGATTTCCTGCACAAGTTTGCTGACGGCCAAGGTGCGAGGCAGTGTACAGGCGATGTGCAAGTGGTCTTCTGTACCGCCGACGCGGTAAGCTTCGCTCTTTTGTCCCCGGCATGTGCCTGCTATGTAGCCATACAGATCGGCTTGGACCGCCTCAGGGATGAGCGGTGCGCGATTCTTCGTGCTAAACGTCACATGCAGCAGGATCTTGGCAAGTGATTGTGGCATGGTTTGCCGTGCCTCTGGTGTGTCGCCCCTTGCGGGGCTAGAATTGAACAACAGACTTTTCCCAGGGCTGCGCCCTGGGCTGGTATGTGTCAGCCCTTCGGGCTGTGTAACATGTCAGTCGAGTGCAACGGCCGGCAGTCCGTAACGCGCAGGATCAGTTGATCCACGGTGGATGAGAGATAAGGGACGGAACCTATAGGCTGCTTCTGGTCTCTCATCCCTCATCTTTGACCTGGCTCACGCTCAGCCGGCGGACGCGCACCCGGCGGATGAGGCCGGGGAAGTTGGGGCGTTTCTTGCCGAAGGGGCCGTTGGCCGGCTGGGTGAACTCGCAGCCAATCCCGACGGGGGCCGTAGAGGGCTCCATGGGCCGCGCCACGGGCTTCGTTGCCAGCCGCTTGCCGTTGAGGGAGACCTCCGCCCGGCCGGGCTTGTCCCCGGATGGCGGAACGTAGAGGAGATCCACGCTCGCCCATTCTCCCTTCGGCAGGGCGCCGGGCGGCGTGTTCACCCACAGCGGCCCGCCGCTCTTGGGGTCGAGCCGGGCGAACTGAAACAGCACGTGCCGATCCCGGCCCACGAGCACGCGGAAGCCGGAGTGAAAGCTGCCCTTGGTGAACAGCGCGCAGTACGGGCTGCCGGCAAACTCGCCGGTCATCTTCGCTTCGATATGGATGCGCATGCCCTGGCACAGCTCGCGGTCCAGGTAGTCCGAGGGCAGGAACCACACGCGGTCGAACCACTGGACGTCGAGCGCTCCGCCTCGGGGCGCGGCCGCGGTCCGCTTGCGCGGCCCGGCTACGCCCAGCGGGCCCGCACACGCGCCGGCCAGCCAGATCGTGTGCCTCGGCCGCGCAGCGGGCAGCTTCGAGAAGTCGCCCTCGAGCAGCACGCTCGGATCGAGCTTCGGCAGCGCGGGCGGCTTGTCCACGACCATGAACCCCTGCACGTCCTGCTTCAGATACACATAGCCCGTGGCTTTGTCCGAGTAGCAGTACCGCACTTGATACTGCGCATCCCGTCGGGGCGCCGGCAGGTCGAACGTCGCGGCCAGCACACGCGCGTCCGGGTCGCACGTGAGCGAAGCCTCCACCGGCGCGCTGCGGCGGCCTGCGGAGGTGATGAGCAGGCGGCCGCCTGTGGGAGTGATGGGCTCGGTGACCCGCGCGCGGAACTCCAGCGCGCGGTCGCCGCGCAGGATGAACCCGAGGCGTTTCTCGTCGTCGTGTGAGCCTGGGGCGCGTCCGCGGATCGTGAACGCGGCCGGGCCGGGATCCGGCGGCGCGATCGCGGGGTTGTGGAAGTAAGCAGACGACGAGGCGATGATGAAATGCAGGCGCAGCCGCGACTCGGGTGTGTACGCGTCGCTCCACGCGGTGGCGATCATGCCGCCGCACCCGCGCCGGGCCGCGTACTGGGCGAATTGGCGGATATTCGTTGCGTTGTGCCAGGGCGCGCCCCACACGTCCTTGAAGCCCACGCGCTGGAAGTAGTCCATCGAGGGAAACTCGCCGGTGGGCGACGGCGCATAGTGCCAGTCGACCACGATGATCTTGTCCCGGTCGCGCAGAGAGTTCACCATGGTGCGGAGCCCGAGCTTGGCGTTGTATGCGCCGCCGGGCGCGGATGCGAGCCGCGGGTCGGGCTGGTAGCCGGGGAGGGTCAGGCCGTGATCCTCGCCGGCGAGCGCGGGCGAGAGCATGGTGTCGCTCCACACGAGCGGCGTCACGCCCTTGGCGAGCACGTGGTCCGTGCCCAGGTTCACGCAATGGGCGAACGCTTGGCCGGGCGTCATGCCCAGCTTCTTCGCGAGCGCAGCCATGTCGGCCGCGCTGAACTCGTCGATGCCGAAGAAGAAATACTTCGCCGGGTGATCCTTGGGGTAAAGCCCGAGCAGATAGTCCACGAGTGCGAGCGTGGTCGCGGAGTACGCGTCGCGGCCGTCGGGCAGGCGGAAGGTGGCGTCGAGCACACTCGCCTTGCTCTTGGGATTGATGAGCAGCCCCGGATACTTCTGCACCATTTCGCGCAGCAGCGGGATTTGCTTGCCAATGAACTTCATCTCGAACACCGGCTCCAGGCCCAAGTCCACGGCGCGCTGGACGAGCTTGCGCATGTCGTCGGTCGAGCAGCCGTTGGGGGTGATCGAACCGTCCGCGTGCATGGTGATGGTGGACTTGCCCGGGCTGCCCATGCCGAACACGGCCATGTTGTAGCCGTACTTCTTGAGCGTATCGAGGCGGTGGTGGAACGCGCTCATGGGCTGCACGTCGGGGAAGATGTGCTGGTGGTATCCGCGCACGGGGAACGGCTTGGCTGGCGGCGGCTGGGCTGCCGCGGCCCGGGCAAGCGAGCCGGCCGCGAGGATCGTGGCAAGGAGGGCCTTCGTCATGCTTTGTCTCCCAATGTTGAAATGATTGCGACGGGGCATTATACCCCCCCGGCATGCGCTCGCCCAGCGCGGGCCTTCGCCATGCCATTTGCGTTGTGAGCCTCCATCGTGCCGGGTAGCCGCTTTTGGGACAGCGAGACTTTCGGGCGTTTGCCCCGAGGGGCAACGGATATCAG
>JAJRTI010000624.1 GCA_024278415.1 Planctomycetota bacterium
CGCGGGATTCGTCGCGATCGGGGTCACCGTCGAAAGCGCGGCCGACCCTGTGCTCGCCGGCCTGGGCAAGAGCTTCACCGAGGCCGACGTGCATGCTGCGGCCAACGCGGTCGGACGCCACGGCATCCCCTGTCTCTGGGTGTTCCTCCTCGGCGGGCCGGGCGAGGCCGAGGAGACGGTCGAACAGACCCTCCGCTTCGCAGCCGAGCGCGTCCGGCCGGCCGACGCGGCGTTCTTCATGGCCGGGCTGCGCATCTACCCCGGCACGCAATTGGAACGCATCGCCCGCGAGCAGGGCGCGCTCACGGGGTCGAAGGAGGATCTGCTCGAACCTGTGTTCTACGTCTCGCCCGAACTCGATGCGTCGTGGCTCGCGGCGCGCCTGCGCCGGGCCGACGCGGAGCACCCCCACTTCATTTGCGGCGAGGCCGCCACGTTGCCGTTCCTGCCGACCCTGTCCCGCGTGGGCTACGCGATAGGTTTGCGGCCTCCGGTGTGGCGGCACGGCCGGCGCGTGCGGCGCATCCTCAGCAAGGTGGGAGGCAGGCGTCAATCCACGACCGGCAACACCAACGCGGACGGCCGGCCCGCATCGCGGTAGATCGTGTTGCGCGCGGGCGACGGGTGCTTGCCGTAGCGCGGGTAGTTCGACGACGTGACGACGATGCGGATGCGGTGGCCGGGCAGGAAGGTGTGGGACGTGGGCACGAGCCGCACGGTCGCTCTGTAGACTTGGCCCGGCTCCATGAGCGATTCCCGCGAGAGCGACTCGCGAAACTTCATGCGCTGGATGCCGTCGGTGAGCAGCATGGACCGGCCGTCGGGATGCACGTCGCACAGGCGCACGGCCACGTCCGTGTCGCGTTGGTCCGAGGCCAGGAACACTTCCACGCTCGCCGCGCCTGCAACCGCGACGGGCTCTTTGAGCGCCGGGGTCGTGTACACGAGACAGTCGGCCCGGCTCTCGACCTTGCCACGCTGGTCGACCGCGCCGTCCATGAGCCCGCCCCAGAACGACCGGCCGCGGCCTGGCAAGTTCATGCCGCCGATGGTCGGCGAAGGATTGCCGGGATCGTAGGTGAACACGTCGCTCGCGCCGGTTTCATCCGGCTTGCGCGTCGCGAGCAGGCCATTGGCGTCGAGATAGAAACGCTTCTCCCGCGCCGCTTTCCCCGGCCAATCGTCTGCGTCGATCCATCGATTCTCGCCCATCTGGAAGTAGCGCACGCGAGCGCGGCCGGCCCATCCGTTGTCCTTCATGCCGCGCAGCCAGTAGTCGAAAAACTGCCGTCCCTCGCGCTGGCTCACGCGCTCCGCGGCGTCGAAGCGGAGTTGCCCCGCTTTGGCTTGGCCACGCGCGGCGCCGTTGTGCGTCCACGGGCCCAGGAGCAGGCGCGCGTGCTCCCGCGCAGACGGGCCGCCTTTGTTGAGGAGCGCGTGGAAGGTGTCGAGTATTTCCTGGGTGTTCATGTCGTACCAGCCGCCGATCAGGAACACCGGGACGTCGATCTTGTTCGTGGGCGTCGCGCGGTCGACCCAGCGCCAGAACGCGTCGTACGTCGGGTGCGCCTTGGGCAGCTTCGAGTAGCCGGCGAAACCGATGGTGTCCTTGCGCTCGGTATGCGCCTTCTTGAGCACGCCGCCGTGGTAGTGGTTTCCATACTTGTATCCCTGGCCGGCCACGACCGGCGCGATGCACACCAGGTGCGGCGGCTTCTGCTCCGCGGTCCAGTACTGCATCTTGCCAAGCGCGGACGCGCCCCACGCGCCGACCTTGCCATCGCTCCAAGGCTGGGCCGCGATCCACTCGACCGTGTCGTATCCATCGAGCCCGAGCTGCCGGCTCAGCGGCTTCACAACCGGCTTGGCCCCCTTCGAACCAAAGTGCCCGCGCCAGTCCACGATGACCCACGCGTAGCGCTCGCGGGAGAAGAGCCGGTCCTTCTGCACGTGCGCCAGGCGGTACGGCCGCCGGTCGTACGGCGTCTGCACGAGGATCGTGGGGAACTTGCCCTCGCCGGCGGGGAGATACACGTCCGCGGCCAGCTTCGCGCCGTCGCGCATGGGAATCTCGACCGCGCGCGGAGGGAGTGGCGCGCTTGTGTTCGGAGTCCCGCCTGTGTTTGGAGTCCCGCCTTTAGGCGGTCCCTCCGACGTTCGCGACACGGAGCCGCCTAAAGGCGGGACTCCGAACATCGGGTGTCGCTTGAAGAACTCCCACATGATATCGTTCGCGGAGATGTCCCGCGTCGTGGGGCCCAGGAAGCCGGCGAGCGAGCGCTTCGAGCCCGGCCACGTGTGCCCGCCGCCCTCGATCACATACAGCACCACCTCGCTCCCATCCTTGCCCGGGCCGTACGCTTCGCGGCGCACGCGCATGCCGTCGTCCGCGACGTCAGGCAGCTTCTCCACCTTGGGCTTCTTGGGGCAGCCGTTGAACGCGACCCATTCGCCGATGCACTTGGCCACGGACATAAACCCGAAGCGCGTTCGCGAGTGCTTGCCGGGCCCTCCCTCAAACCGCACGAACGCGTCTTCAGTGCCGTGGAAGTGGACGACGGGCACGGGCCGCTTCGGCCGGCGCTTGCCCATGGCATACGTGCCCGAAACCGGCGCGATCGCCGCGATGCGGTCCGCCAACTCGATTGCGAGGCGATAGCTCATCATCGCGCCGTTCGAGATGCCCGTCGCATACACGCGGCGCTTGTCTACGGGTACCGCGGCCTCAAGATTGTCGAGCAGCGCGGCGACGAAG
>JAJRTI010000625.1 GCA_024278415.1 Planctomycetota bacterium
CACTGCGCACCCTTGCCCGGCTCTCACGCTGGCCGGAAGGCCTGGGGAAACGCCGGCCGCCGTCTCCGGGCTGGCCGGGTAGCGGGTCGTCTTCACGCCAGTCTTGAGCCCTGTTCGTACCCACTTGAGCATACCGTTTTCTCCTATCGGTCACATTCCGCGTTGGACAGCCCGAAGGTCGCCATGATGATGGGGAAGTCCTGGAACGCGAAATCCTCCGCGGCCAGATGGAAGCCGTGCCAGTTGGTGAAGGACGGGGAGGTGATGCGATAACGAGCGATGCGCTGGCCATCGCCAATCGCCACCCAGTGGAAAGCCGCCCCAACGGGCGCCTCGACCCAACCGAGGGCCGCGCCGGCCTTGAGATCCACAGGCGAACACACTTCTCCACCGGGCGGATTCGAGGCGAGTTGCTGAATGATGTGCGCAGATTGCTCCGCCTCCTGAAGGAGCACGCGCAGCCGCGCATACCCATCTCCTTCGCTCTCGCAAGGCGTGAGGACGTCGAGCCCTTCGGCATAGAAGCCGTAAGGCTGGGCCGTCCGCAGATCGCGGCGCACGCCGGACGCGCGGGCCACGGGGCCGACGAGCCCATGGCTGGCGGCACGGTCCGTGGTGACAATGCCCACCTCTTCGAGCCTGTCCAGGAAACTGCTCGTGAACGTCAGCATCTCGCGCAGCCTGTGCAGATCCTTGAGGACCGCCTGAATCGATTCGCTCAAGGCGGACCACGCTGCGTCATCAAGATCCAGTGACAGGCCGCCGGGCGCGTTGAGCCCGAATAGGTAGCGATGCCCGGTGTGTTCGCAGGAGAGCCGAAGGAGCCGCTCTTCGAGGATGCTCGCCTGGCTGGCTGCTACGGCCAGACCGGTCGAGCTACAGATGCCGGCGATGGCCGCCACGTGATGCCGAAACCGCTCGACCTCCGCGAACAAGGCCCGAAGCGCCCGGGCGCGTGGTGGCGGCGCCGCGGCGCAGATCGCCTCCACTGCCTGGCAGAAGGCCAGCGAGTGGGCAAAGGCCGAGGTCCCGGAAAAACGCTCGGCCAACAGAAGCGCCCGCTCCACGGGCTGATGCTCCGCGGCTTTTTCGACGCCACGGTATTTGTAAAAGAGACGGGGGATGGTCCGAATCACGTCCTCGCCCACCGTTTCCAGCAGGAAATGGGCGGACTCGCCTCAACCTGAATACACCGGGCCGATTGGCATCAGGAAAGCTCCCGGCGCCTCGACCACGGTCGCCGGCCGCCACGCGGGGTCTACTTCCCGGTGCGGGTAAGGCGCCAGCGCGTCAAACGCGCGGCGCATCGGATTCACGCCTTCCGGCCAGTCTTCGTGCAGCACGAAATCGCCCAGTCTCGGATGGCCCTCGAACCGGAGCCCGAACAGGTCCTCGCATTCCCGCTCGTGCCAGTCTGCCGCGTGAACGTCGTTGCTGATGCTGGGGACGGAAACGTTGCTCAGCGGTTGATTGAGAACCAAGTGCGCCTGCCCTTGGTCCCGATCGCCGTAGAAAACGTACCGAAGGCTCCAGGCATCCGCCTGCTCTTCAACGACGAGCGTGGCGAAGCTGTAGCTCAGGTCCGAGGCGAGCCACTTGGCGACGTCCCGGAGGCATTCCCTGTCGCATTCAAAGGAGACGGGACCCTCTGAAGCATCAACACGCGTGCGGACGTGCTCGGGCCACCGTGCGGCCGCGGCCTTCGGCAGTTCATGGACATTCAAACGGTTCGCTGTTGGCATCTGGACCTAACTCCCTAAGCAGGACGCAGCCGCGGCCTGTAGAAGCGTGTGCAGAGGCCCCGGAATATAGACCCCGAACAAAACCACTGGCGCGAGGCCGACCACCACGCAAATCCGGCACGACAGCGGCAGCGGGTGGGCGTGCAGAGTCTGCCCCGGGCTCCCGAAGGCCATCCGCGCCACGTGCGCCATGATGCCCCAGAAGGCGATCGCAATGAAGAGCGTCAGGAGACCTATCGTGACGTAATGTCCGCTCGCTAGCCCTGCTCTAAGAATGGAGAATTCACTCAGGAAGACCGCAAAGGGCGGCGCGCCGGCGATGGCCAGCCCAGCCAGCATGAGGGCCGCTCCCGCCATTGGCGAGGTGCGGATGAGGCCGCGCACATCCTTGATATTACGGGTCCCCGTCGCCATGAGGACCAAGCCGGCCACGAAGAAGCACAGCGATTTCGTGATGGCGTGGCTCATGATTTGGTAACACCCGGCGAGTTGCAGCGCGGGCTCGGCGAGCCCGACGGCCACGAGGATGATGCCCATGTGCTCCACCGTAGAAAACGCGAACAGCCGTTTGTAGTCCTTGACCTGAAGGATGAGTATGGAGGCGACGCCTGCGGAGAGGAGCCCAGCCCCCACGAGCCATGGCCCCACAGGGCCTTGCCGGGCCGCAGCCAGCGGGGACAGGAACTTGATGATGACATAGAGCGCGGTCGTGGTTTCTACGCCGGAAAGGAGCGCGCATATCGGGGAAGGCGCCTGGCTGTGCGCGTCGGGAAGCCACGTGTGCAGCGGGGCCAAACCGGCCTTGGCGCCAAATCCGATGAGGACAAACACGAAGGCCGTGCCCACGAGCGCGGTGGGCATCTTGGGCGACGCGGCCGTCAGGCTTGCCCACGTGAATGGGCCGCCGCCGCCAAGCCTGACGCCCCAGTAGAAAAGCACCACGCCGAACAGCGCCAGCGCAGCCCCCATGCACGTGAGCACCGCGTATTTCCACGCCGCCTCCAGCGCCTCAGGGCTCCTCTCGAAGCTCACCAGGAAGACGGAGAAGAGCGTGGTCAACTCGACCGCGATCCAGACGAGAGAAATCTGCGAGAACATGAGCACCGCGAGCATCGCGCCCACGAACAGGTTGTAGAAGGCATAGTAGCGCGCCACCCGCGTGGCGCCGACGTCGCGCGCGCGCGCAGCCATGTATCCCCATGAGTAGACCGACGCGAGCAGGCTCGTGAACGCGACCAGAAGCACGATGAGCAATCCCAGCCCATCGCAGGCGATCCAATTGCCCTCCGGCGCCATGTGGGCTCCCCACGCGGACGCCATGGCCAGCCGGATCGCCAGGACCATGACGGCCAACGATGCGCCGATGGTCGTGCCGGCGGCAAAGCGCCCTTTGCCCAGAGGGACCCAACAGAGCGCGGCCGCTAGGGGGGGAATCGCAAGGATGCCAATCATCTCTATCAATGGTTATCTCTCTTTCAGGCTCGCCATGTCGCCGACCGCGGTGAAGCCGATCCGCTCGTGGATTCTCTGGGCCAGCAATCCCATCACAACGGCCACGATGACCACGTCGAAAGCAGCCGCCAACTCAGCCATCATCGGCAAGCCGGCCGCAATGGACACAGCCGCGAAGAACGCGCCGTTTTCCATGGCCAGAATCCCAATGACCTGCGGAATCGCCTCGCGCCTCACGCTAATCGCGTACGCGCCGATGAGCAGTCCCGCCAGCCCGATGGGCAAGTTGAGTCGGGACGGCCCAGGCTCCAGGCCCGACAACGGACGGGCGATGAAAAACCCGAAGATCGCCAGCGCCAGCGCAATCAAGAGCGACGTGGGGATATTGAACACCTGCGAAACCTCACGCCGGGCGTAAAGCTCCTTGCTGAGCATGCGGCGAAGCAGCCACGGAATCAGCATCACCTTGGTCGCCAATGTGATGGCCGCAACCAGCAGCAAGTGAATCGAGCCGTTGTACCAGCCCAACAGGAACGCCGACGCGGCCAGCAGAGCCGACTGGGCCACGAAGACCTTCAAGCTGCCCAAGACCTGCCGCGTGGCGATCAGCCCGAAGGCCGTCAGCAGGAACAGCCCGCCCGCTAGGGCGTTGAGTTCGTTGAGCACCAAGGCCACCGAAGTCGTGGGATCCATGGAGATGCGTCCTATCCTTGCATGAGTCGTGTGAGCATCGCGGCCACGGAGGTGACAAACGCCGCGCCCAGGAACTCGGCGATTCGGAACAGCCGCAGCTTCGCAAGAGACGACTCGATCGCGACGAGAACCAGCACGAAGACGAGCATCTTCGCCAGCACGAGCGGTATGGCCAGCATCACGTCCAAGAGAGCGTCGGCGCTGGCCAGTCCCCAAGGGGCCACCAAGACGTTGAGGAAAATGCACATGAGCACGAAGGATTTCATGCAGCCGCCCCACTTCATGAGCGCGGCTCCGCTGCCGGAATACTCCAGCCCTTTGGACTCGTCGATCATGGCCAACTCGAAGTGCCCCGACGGATTGTCCACCGGAATGCTGCCCGTCTCCGCGAGGATGAGCATGACGAAGGCCAACATCAGAAGCACGTGCGACGGCTCGAAGAAATTCGACAC
>JAJRTI010000626.1 GCA_024278415.1 Planctomycetota bacterium
GGGAGCCTGCTGACCCCGTTTCGGCTGCTCGCGATAGACGATAGCGGCTCCCTCACCGTGCCGGACGGCTACCGGCTTATAGGAGCCATACGCGAGTTCCAGCCGTGTGGCCTCGAACTGGTCAGGCCTGCCTCCCTTGCGTTCAAATACGTGGACAAAGACCTTGACACGGACGGCGACGGGCCGCCCAACCTGCCGCCCAACCGGCTCGGCGTCTACGCCTACGAGCCCGTCGCCGAGTCCTGGCGATACCTTCCCACCACCGTGGATGCAGAGAACCGCGTGGCCAGCACCAAGATCAAGGGCTTCCCCCACTACGAGGCGCACTTTGCTCTCCTCGCGGACCTGTCCCCTCCTCAGCTTCCTGAAATCGTCCCGATCCCGGAGGTCGTCCAGTCGAGACACATCGACGTGGAGGGACTCGCCGAGACCAATGTCCTGGTGGGACTTTCCCTCAACGGCAAGACAGCCGAAGTGTCAACGGATACTGACGGCTGGTTCGCCTTCCGCCACCTGACCCTCCGTCCGGGGAAGAATCGTCTGGTCTTCGAGACACGCGATATGGCTGGCCAGCGCAGCGGCCGATCGGAGCCTATCCAGGTGCTGTTCCGCTACCGTCATCCACGCCGTCTGGACGCAATTGAGATGTTGGCGGAGCGTCCCGTGGGCCAAGGCACGCGCGTGCTCGTCGTGGCTCACGGACAGGATTCGAGCACCGGGACTGATACCACCGTGGCGCGAGTCGCCTCGTCCAAGACGGACCCCAAAGGCATCGAGATCGAACTCAGAGAGACCGCGGCCCGCAGCGGTACCTACGTCGGCGTTTTCCAGGTCACTCGCAGCACCAACCCGGACGAGTCAAAACTGGCGGCTCGCGTTCATGGAGAGTCGATCATTGCCACTTCGCCCCTACGTAAGGGAGTGGCTGCGGAGGTCACCTATCACGACCGGACTGGGCCCACGGTCGCCATGATCGAGGCCGAGGGAGTACCTCGTCTGTATTGGGAGACCTTCGAGTGCCCTGGGACCCCAGGGCGGTGGCGACCGATCGAGGGTCCCTACGGCGCGCGCTTGCGGACCCGGAAGTCGAAGGCCAACACCTTCCTCGAGGCCTACGGTGAGAAGGGGCGGATCGGCCATCTGGGATTCACCGCGCCCGTACCCGGATACGACTCACAAAAGTACCCTCTGGTGTCATTCGAGTATCAGGCCAGCCCCGAACTCAAGCTTGACATGATTGTGTATCTCGACAAGCCCAAACTGGGATGGAGGGGTATCGCCTTCACGGACGATGATCCCTACTACGAGCGCATCGGCAGATTCTACGGTATACAAGCCGACGGAGCCTGGCGGCGGGCCACCATCAACCTACTCGAGGTTCTGCGCCGAGCCTTCCCCACGACGCGCAAGTACAGAATCCGCAAGTTGGGGTTCATCGACTTGGATGGCGGCCGCCGTGTGTACATGACCCGAAAGATCGGAGGCTCCTCCGCAAGGGGAGCCCGCTTGCGGCTGGACAACTTCCTCGTCGGCGGCTACTCGGAAACATCCCAGACGACGTTTACGTGGAAAGCCACGGACGATTCGGGCATTTCAGCGTACAGTTATCAATTCGACCGGTTTCCTAATACTGTCCCGGATGAGGAAGCTGACCTCGACAGCACGAGCAAGCCATGTCGTGCGCCCGGTGATGGCTGGTGGTGGTTCCATGTCCGCGCGCGCGATCGCCTGGGCAACTGGGGGCCGCCCAATCACCTCTGCTGGCTCGTGGACCGTGAGCCTCCCCAGTGCCGGCCAATGTCTCACCGAAAGCCGCTGAGGTTTCTTGAACCGATCGAGATGCTCCTCACCGACTCGGCTTCAGGGATGGACCCCGCAAGCATCGCTCTCGTTGTGAACTCTCGGAGATACACTCTTGATCAGCCTGGGATCGAATTCGATCCAGCAAAGGGCCTTCTTCGGTTCCTGCCAGACCAGGTTCGCCCCTTCCCCATTGGGTTCGTCGATGGTCACCAGGTCGCGATCTCTCTGGCGGAGGCCTCCGACATGTGTGGACACGCGATCCGGAACACCGTTTCGCTGACGCGCACCGCCGAATCGCCGCTTTGCCTCACCCCCAAGAGGCCTAATGGCAAGAATGGCTGGTATATCACTCCACCACGAGCATCGGTCGCAGCGCCGTACGCGTCGGCGTTCGAGTGGCGCCACGCGCGTGATCTGACCAACGACCCTTACGCCAAGAAAGGAGCCTACATTGCCGAGTTTGCCTTGGTACCCAAGCGACCGCGCACAGCCGGGTCCATCAAAGAAGCCGGCGTCCGGTTCCTGGTCAAGGTCGATTGCACCACACCGAGCACATCTGTAGAGATTGTGCCTCGCGCGGAATCTGAGACACTGTCTCGCGCACACCGAATTCGCCTATCGCACGGCGATTTCGTCTACCTCCGGGGTGGGCTTCTGGGTCGATACTACCGCAACGCCGATTTCACGGACGAAATCCGCACACGAATCGACGAATCCATCCACTTTCGGCGAGGCCAGCGCCAGGGCACGCAGCCAGTTCCGGGCGCCAAGTCCGCGCGCTGGGAGGGAGCCTTCGACATTGATCGAACACAGACAGTCGAACTGGAGTTGGCGATCTGGAGCGGGCCTCCGGCAACGGGACGGCTTGTTGTGGACGGGGAGTGCCTTCTCAACTTCGCCAAACGCAGGAGCGCCGCCTCAGGGTATGTCAAGCGGAGGGTGCTCCTGACCCGCGGCTTCCACCCCGTCCAACTGGAGTTCGTCGAGCCCAGAGGCCGGCGCTGGTCGTTCATGCTCTTCCGATGGCGCAAGGGCCAACAATTCGCCGAGAACATCCGCGATGTGATCGGCGAAGAGTGGCTGTTCTTCCGCCAGCCCGTCGCAACCACCTTCTACCGATGGGATCGTGGTGACTGGCGCCAGTACGTCGAGCCCTTCGTGCTCCCGCCGGGGCGACACGTCCTTTCTTACTACAGTCGCGACGAGGCCGGCCACGCGGAGCCAACGCAGTCGAGGACCTTCGTCGTGGAGACAGAGAAGGCGACGCGGAGCGAGTGATCTGTCCGTGCCCATTGCGAGACTGGCACATGGCGGCCTAACACGCCCTCATGCGTCATGCCGGGCGAGAAGTACCCAATGACTCATGAACGCACAGAACTGGATTTTTCGCAGATCAGAACCCTAGCCATCAGGGAACGAGGCAGCAAGGTGCACGCCTCCGAGTTCGCTGCGCTGCCCGAGCCGGACTGCTCGTTCTCAGATTTCATCGGTTCCCTGCCCGACATCCTTGCGGCTGCTGACTTGGCCCAGGTCGTAGATGCGATCGTGGCCGCCCGAACGCGAGGGAGGCCCGTCCTCTTTGCGCTCGGTGCGCATGTCGTCAAGTGCGGACTCGGTCCAGTGATCAACGACCTGCTTCGCCGCGGGATCATCACTGGAATAGCCATGAACGGCGCTTGTGCCATCCACGACTACGAGATACTGATCTCCGGAGGCACTTCCGAAGATGTGGAAGCCGGCTTAGCCGTCGGCGACTTCGGCATGGCGAGGGAAACGGCCGACGCCTTCAGCGACTGTGCCGCGCAAGCCGTGCGCGGCCAGATCGGACTGGGCAGATCCCTAGCCTTGGCCTCGGGACGCATGGAGAGCGACTACGCGCACCAGAGCATCCTAGCCACCTGTGGCCGTTCCGACATCCCCCTTACGGTTCACATCGCGATAGGCACCGACATCGTCCACATGCATCCGTGCACGAACGGGGCTCACCTAGGCGAGGCCAGCTACAGAGACTTCCGCGTGCTGGCGAAGCTCCTGACTGAGTTGGACGGTGGCGTCTGGGTGAACGTGGGATCCGCGGTCATCCTGCCCGAGGTGTTCCTCAAGGGGCTCTCGGTAGTGCGGAACCTCGGCCACAAAGTCGAGGACTTCGTCTCTGTGAACCTCGATTTCCAGCGCCCGTACAGGTCCCTGATGAACGTGGTGAGCCGGCCGACTAGACGAGGCTACAACCTGATCGGGCACCATGAAATCATGTTGCCCCTCATTCGTATGGCGATCATCTCCCGGTCGCAGTAGAGCACCTCGCCTCGCGACTATCTGTTGCCGCTGGGATAACAAGAGCAAGTGGCAAGCCTGCTGGAAATCCATCACTGCACCGTGGGGACCGCACACGCTATACTACTTCGCCCAGAACGAAGCCGGCCACAAGGAGAAGGTGAAGACGTTGCAAGTGAACGTGGCGCAGGAAAAGGCGAAGGCTCCGGCGCGTCCCGCGGCCGGCCCGCGGGCTCAAGGGCTGAAGCAGTGAGCCAGAGAACGAAGGCGGGGGCAGTGTGGCTGTGCCTTGGGACGATCTTGTGCGCGGTGCGGGGAGCGAGTCGGCCCGCGGGGGGATTGACGGTGATCATCGTTCCGGCGATCGAAGGCCGGCTGGAGCCGTGCGGGTGCGCGAAGGGGCAACGGGGAGGGCTGTCCCGGATGGCGGCGCTCGTCGAGCGGCTGAAGGCGGATGCGCGCGGCCGGGGCGACGCGGTCGTCGTGCTGAGCCTGGGGAATTGGACGACCGGCCTGGGGCCGCAGGCGCGGTTCAAAGCGCGGGCCGTGACCCGGAGCCTGCGCGCGATGGGGTGCGCGGGGGCGGCCCTGGGGGAGTTGGATTGGTTCCTGGGCGTGGACGCGCTCGCCGCGCTCAGCGAGGACACGGGGCTTCGTTTCCTGTGCGCGAATGCGGACGTGTCGGGGCCCAAGCGGGTGCGCCAGGCCGGCATTCGGCTGCCGGTGGAAAGCGAGAGTGAGGTTTGCTTGGCCGCGGTCGTCTCGCCGGTGTTCAACGCCAGCTTCGCGGCGTTGGGGCGCCGCGTGCGATTGCGCGATCCACTGCCGGCGGTGCAGCAGTGGCTGGCGACCACCGCGTCGCGGGCGGCTTCCCGCGTGCTGTTGTTGCACGGGCCAGCGTCGGAGGCAGTGCGCCTCGCGCGGGCCTTGCCCGAAGCGGACTTGCTGGTCGTGTCCGGCGCGGCCGGAGACGGCGAACCGGTCTCGCGACGTGGCCGGCTGGTGTTCGTCGCGCCGGGCAACGCGCACGTGGCGGTGATCCGGCTCGCGGGCGCGCCGCGGCTGCAAGTGGTGTCGGCTGAAGCCGTGGATGTGCTGCACGAGCTACCGCCTCATCCGGCGGTGGTTCAGATCATGGAGCGTTATCAGCACGAGTTGAAGGCCGCGGACCTGTTGGGCAAGGTCCGGCGCAAAC
>JAJRTI010000627.1 GCA_024278415.1 Planctomycetota bacterium
CCGGGAAGTTGTGGATGCCGCCTTCAAGGTGCATACGGCTCTCTCTGCGTCTGCCTTTGCGCCTTTGCGCCTTTGCGTGAGCTTCCTCTTGGCGGCTTGGTGCGCGCAGGCGTTCGCCGCGGACGTGCCGCTGCGCGTGTGCCTACTCTCCGGGTCGCGGCAGTACAAGTCCGATGTGTCCCTACGCGACCTGCAACGCGAGTTGGAGGAGGACTACGGGGCCGCGTGCCTTTGGGCCCAGGGAAAGGACCAGGGCAACAAGATCGAGGGCCTCGACGCGCTCGACGAGTGCGACGTGCTCGTCATCTTCATCCGGCGCATGACGCTGTCGGACAAGCAGCTCAAGCAGATCCAAGACTACTGCAAGGCCGGCAGGCCCATCGTGGGGATTCGTACCGCAAGCCACGCGATTCAGAATTGGCTCGCATTCGACAAACTCGTGCTCGGAGGCAACTACTCCGGCCATTGGGGCGGGCGAGAGGCCAAGGTGACGTTCACCCAAGCAGGCAAGTCGCACCCCATCCTCCAAGACGTGGGCCAGTTCGCCGCGTACGGCGGGATCTACCAGAACCCAAAGCTCGCCAAAGACGTCACGGTGCTCGCGACCGCGTCGGAGGGCGGGCGCTCCGCGCCCGTGGCCTGGCGCCGGCTGCACAATGGCGGCCGCGTGTTCTACACCTCGCTCGGCACGCCAGAGGATTTTGCGGACAAGCACTTCCGGCGCATGCTCGTGAACGCGATCTTCTGGGCCGCGGGCCGCAAGCCGGTGCGCATCGAGCGTTCGCCTGAAGAGATTCGGGCGCGCCTGATGGCCAAGCTCAAGACGTACAAGTTCGGAGACAGCCGCAAGCCGTTCGCTCCAATCGAAGCGCGCGTGGCCGAGGCCGGCGCGGACGCCAAGAAGCGCCGGCAAGTCTGTGAGGACCTCATCGGCCTCATCGAGTCCAACGCCTCCGTCGACTGCAAGCGCTTCCTCTGCCGGCAGATCGGCCTCGTCGGCCGCGCCGATGCCGTGCCGGCGTTGGCGAAGCTGCTGGGTCATAAGGAACTGGCGAGCCCCGCGCGGCTCGCGCTGGAGCGCATCCCCGGCCCCGAGGCGCTGGCCGCACTGCGCAACGCGCTGGAGCGTGCGAAGGGCGCAGAGCGCATCGGTCTCATCAACTCCATAGGGCGACGGCGCGACGCGAAGGCCGTGCCCCTGCTGGCGAATCTCCTCAGCCAACCCCAGACGGCCGACGCGGCCGCGCAGGCCCTCGGCTCGATCGCCGGCGCGGCCGCGGCTCAAGCCCTTGCCGCGGCCAAGCAAACGCCGGCCGTGGTCGATGCGCGGCTGCGGTGCGCGGCGTGGTCCGCGGCCAACGGCAAGCCCAACGAAGCCGCCGCGGCCTGCCAGGCGATCTACGCTTCAAAGCATCCGAGCTATCTTCGCGTCGCCGCACTCAACGGCCTGGCCGACGCGCTTGGCGAAGAGGCGGGCCCCACAGTCGTGGAGGCCATGGCCGGCCAGGACGCGGAACTGCGCGGCGCGGCCCTAATGCTCGTGCGCCGCATGCAGGGCAAGAGGCTGACCGATCTGTTCGCCGCGCAATTGCCCAAGCTCGCCCCCGAGCGGCAAGCGGCGCTGATCGACGCGCTTGCCGACCGCGGCGACAAGGCCGCGCACCGCGCGATCGTCGCCGCGACGGCGAGCAAAGACGAGCCCGTGCGCGTCGCCGCGCTGCGGGCGCTCGTGTCGCTGGGCTCCGAGGCCGACGTGCCGCTGCTTGCGCACGCGGCCGCGTCCAAGAACCAACGGGTGGCCGACGCGGCGCGCCGCGCGCTGAACCGGCTGCCCGGCGCCGGCGCCGATGAAGCCATGCTCAATTGTATGGCCCAGTCGGGCGCGAAGGCGGCCCTGATCGCCAGCCTGGCCGCGCGCCGCGCAAAGGACAAGGCGCCGGCGCTGCTGAGCGCAGCGAAGGACGCAGACCGCCGCGTACGCAAGGAAGCCTTCAAGGCCTTGGGCATCCTGGCCGACGAGAAGGCGCTGCCCGAGTTCGTGCAGCTTGTGCTCGCGGCCAAGCCGGGCAGCGAGATGGACACCGCACGGAAAGCGCTCGTGCAAGCCTGCCGCCGCGTACCGGATGCGGCCAAGCGCGCCGCGCCCGTGCTCGCCGCGCTCCAGCGCGCGGACACGCCGGCCCGGTGCTGCCTGCTGCGCGTGCTGGGCGGCATTGGCGGGAAAGACGCGAAGGATGCCCTGCTCGCCGCGCTCCAAGACAAGGACGCCAAAGTCCAAGACGCCGCGGTGCGCGGTTTGTGCGAATGGCCCGACGCGAGCGTCGCGGGCGACCTCCTCCGCATCGCACGTAGCGGCGCAAGCCTCGTGCACCAGGTGCTCGCGCTGCGCGGGTACGTGCGCGTCGTGGGCTTGCCGGCCCGGCGCAACGGCAAGGCCACCGTGCGCATGCTCGAAGACGGCATGATGGCGGCCAAGCGCGTCGACGAGCGCCGGCTCGTGCTGTCCGCCGTGGCCAACGTCAAGGATCTCGCCGCGGCGGACATGGCCCGGCGCTACCTCGACGAGAAGGCACTCCAGGCCGAGGCCGAAGCGGCCATCGTCAAGATCGCGAACAACCTGCGCCGCTCCAAGCGCGCGAGGGAAGAACTCAAGCCGCTCGTGAAGCGAGTGGCGACCCGCACGTCCAGCAGCCGCATTCGCGGCGACGCGAAGAAGTGGCTGGACAAGTACGGCACGTAGCGGAGCGGAATGCCTTCGCATTCCGCCGCGGTAACCGCATTCGCCAGAATGCGGGCGTTCTGTGGCCCACGCGCCGGTTGGCCCGCGTGCTGGCGCATGCGGCTACGCGTCCCAATCCCACACACGGAAGGCGAAGGCCTTCCGCGCCCGCCGCATCCATCCTCAATCGGAGGTCCGACAAACACGATGACCGATCCACGCAAGCCAACCGACAGCAGTGAAGTCTCTCGACGCAACTTCCTCCAAACCGCGGCCGCGGCCGGCGCGGGCCTTGTGCTCGCCCGCGGGGTGTGGGGCCAAGAGGCCAAACCCAACGTGGACGACCTGCGCGTGGGCATCATCGGCTCCGGCCGACAGGGCCGCGTCCTGATCAACGATTCCCTAAAGATCCCCGGCATCCGCTACGCGGCGGTGTGCGACATCTGGAGCTACTCGCAGCGCTACGCGTCGCGCTACCTCAAGAAGTGCGGCCACATCGTGAACGTGTACGCGGACTATCAGGAGATGCTCGCCACGGAAAAGGATCTCGACGC
The DNA here is from genome assembly GCA_024278415.1 of Planctomycetota bacterium. Next base: position 3,274 of record JAJRTI010000627.1, read on the forward strand.
GGTTATCGTTGCCACGCCCGACTGGATGCACGCGGAGCACATGATGGCCTGCCTGGACGCGGGCAAGCACGTGTACTCGGAGAAAGAGATGGCGCCGAACGTGGCGCAAGCACAGCAGATGGTGCGCGCCGCGCGCAAGAGCGACAAGCTCGTGCAGATCGGCCATCAGCGCCGCAGCAGCCCGCGCTACCAGCACGCCATGAGGATGATCTACAAAGACAAGATCCTCGGCCGCATCACCCAGTGCATGGGCCAGTGGAACCGCGCAGTGCAGGACACGCTCAAGCCGCCGAGGAAATACATCATGGAGCCGGCCTACCTGAAGAAGTACGGGTACGACAGCATGGAGCAGTTCATGAACTGGCGCTGGTTCCGCAAGTATTCCGGCGGCCCTATCTGCGACCTCGGGTCGCACCAGATCGACGTGTTCAACTGGTTCCTCAAGACCCCGCCCTGCGCGGTCATGGCTAGCGGCGGGCTCGACTACTACAAGGACCGCGAGTGGTACGACACGGTCATGTCCATCTACGAGTACCCGACCGCGCAAGGCACGGTGCGCGCGTTCTACCAAGTGCTCAACACCACCAGCTTCGGCGGGTACTACGAGACGTTCATGGGCGACGAGGGCACGCTCGTGATCTCCGAGGATCCGACCGTGGGCTACGTGGTGCGCGAGGTGCGGGCCAAGCGACGCGAGTGGGAGGACGAGGCCGACACGATCGACAAGATGGGCCGCAAGGCCATCGAACTCAAGATCGGAGCGTCCCGCAAGAAAAAGGGCGCAAAGGCGGAGAAGCTCGAAGCGGAGGCCAGAAAAGCGCCCCACCAGCTCCACTTGGAGAACTTCTTCGGAGCGATCCGCGGCACGGCCAAGCTCACCTGCCCACCAGAGGAGGCGTACGTCTCCACGGTCACCGTGCTCAAGGTCAACGACGCGATCGCCGCGCAGAAGCGCCTCGTGTTCAAACCCGAAGAGTTCAAGGTATGACGGCGGATCGGATTCTCGATTCTCGATTCTCGATTTTCGATCTTTCGGTTGGGCGACGCCAATCGAGAATCGCAAATCTCAAATGCCGCGCGCGCGTTGCATTGCTCGTGGCCTGCGTGCTGGCCTGTGCGCCAGGCGACGCCGCGGACCAGCTCAAGACCCACAGCCGATCCGCGTACGTGCACCGCATCGCGCTGTACGACTCCGCGGGCGAGGTGATCAGCCCGGACGACGACGCGCCCGCGCCCTACTCGCCCAAGGCCACCTGCGGTAAGTGCCACCCCTACGACACGATCCGCAAGGGCTGGCACTTCAACGCGGGCGCGAAGGGCGCGGCCGATGGCCGGCCCGGCGAGCCGTGGGTGTGGGTGGACCGCGCAACCGGCGCGCAGATCCCGCTGTCCATGCGCCAGTGGCCAGGCGCGTATCGGCTCGATCAGGCCGGCGTCACGCCCTGGCAGTTCGCCTTGCGGTTCGGCACGCATTTCCCCGGCGGCGGAGTGGGCGAACGCTACGCGGAGAAGCCGGTGGACAAGCACGCGCGCTGGGCCATCGCCGGAGCGATGGAGATTGACTGCCTGGCCTGCCACAGCACGTCCCCGCGCTTCGACATGGCCTCCCGCGAACGACAGATCGAGAACCAAAACTTCCGCTGGCTGCCGACTGTCGCGGCCGGGCTCGCGGTCGTGCGAGGGGACACGATGAAGTTGCCCGACGACTACGACCCGGAGTTCCCCGACATGGCCGGCGGCGACGCGAAGCCGCCCAAGACGCTCTACGACAAGACGCGCTTCGATGCAGACGACCGCGTCGTGCTGGAGATGCGCCGCAAGCCCACGGACAATCGCTGCCTCTACTGCCACAGCACGCGCATCATTGGGCAGGAGGCGTGGCGGCAGGACGGCGACGTGCACACGCGGGCCGGGCTCAAGTGTGTGGATTGCCACCGCAACGGCATCGACCACCAGATCGACCGCGGCGCGTCGGGCGGCTTCTCATGCCGCGGCTGCCACCTCGGCGCCAGGCGCCGGTTCGGCGCGCCGCGGCCGCTGCACAGAGGCTTGCCCGCGCTGCACCTGGAGGAGTTGGCGTGCACCACCTGCCACTCTGGCCCCCGGCCGAAGCCGAAGCTGTATCGATTCCAGACCGCGCGCATCCACGGCCTGGGTCTGCCGAGCAAGCACCGCACTTCCGAGGAGCCGCCGATTGTCGTGGGGCCCATTTTCAAGCCCGGCCGCGACGGCAAGATTCGGCCGCACTACGCGTTTTGGCCAATCTTTCTAGGCACGATCAACAGCGGGATCGTCGGCCCCGTCGAGCGGCAACGCGTCGGGACGGCGGCAAAGGGCGCCATGCCTGAGCGAACGGACAAGCGCGTCGGCCAGGTCTTGCCCGACGCCTCGTCCGTCGGCAAGATGACCGACGCACTGGGAGGTCTGGCCGACTGCTCCGGGACAAACCTCGTGTATGTGTCCGCGGGCAAGGCGCTCGTCCCGACGCCCAAAGGGAAGTTCGAGGAGTTCTCAGACACGAACGAAGCTGACATCGGCCCGTACGCTTGGCCCATGGCCCACGACGTGCGGCCGGCAGCGCAAGCCTTGGGCGCGGGGGGCTGCACGGACTGCCACTCGGCCGCGTCGGCATTCTTCTTTGCACCGGTCCAGCCTACTCCCGCCCCGCCCGGCGTGGCGCCCGCGGCCCAACCCATGTACGCGGCCATGGGCGTCGACGCCAGGCTCGTCCTGGCGTCGGTTTGGACCGCGAAGTTCCACCCATGGTTCGTGGCCGTAGTCTTGCTCTGCGCGGGGCTGCTGGCCGCGGGGTTGGTCCGCTACGCGCTGTTGGCTCTGGCTCGGCTCGGAAAGCGAAAGTCATGAATACCTTCTCCATTGCCTTCGGCATCGGGTTGGGCATAAGCGTTCTGGCCGCCGCGATCCATTACGCGTGGCGCGGCCGCGGGCGCCGTCTCGACCGCCCTCCTCGCACGGTGCGCCGGTTTGGATGGGTGGCGATTCTGCTCCACGCAGTCTTGGCGGCCGCGTTGCTGGCGCTCGCGGCCACGGGCTGGTATGCGTCCGCCACGGTCGGCCGGCTGGATGGCTGGCTGCTGATGGCGCATTTGGCCGCCGCGGCCGGCTTCGTCGTGTCGCTGACGCTGCTGTTTTTCCTCTGGGCCGACGCGTGCCGTTTCGAGCCACACGACCTGGCCTGGCTGTCGAGTTGTTGGCGCGGGCGGCCGGGCCCGGCAGAGCAATTCAACGCGTGGCAAAAGGCCTTTTTCTGGCTCATGGCCGGGTCGGGCCTTGCGGCGACGCTGTCCGGGCTCGGCCGCTTCGCGCCGGTGTTTGGCCCATGGGGGCAACACGCGCTGCTGGAGATCCATCGCCATGCCGTGCTGTTGCTCGCGGCCGCGTGTGTGCTACACTGGTATTTTGATTACGTGAGCCGCGCGGGGACGCTCACGTCCATGGTGACCGGGCGGGTGAGTGCGGACTGGGCCGAGCACCACCATCCGCTCTGGTGGAGTCGCATCAAGCCATCGCAGAAAGGTACCGAAACTGATGAAAGTTAGATTGGCTGCTCTGCTCATCGCTCTGTGTATGCCTGGCCTCCTCCTGGCCGCGCAAGGCAAGAAGAAGGACTTGGTCAAGATCAAACTCGAGCTGCCCAAGCCGCTGTTCGTCGGCACGCCGAAGGACATCCGCTCGCCCAACCTCGAGAAGCCACGCAGACACGCGCGGCCCCCGCTCATGGCGCCCAAGGGCACGACCAACGTCGCGTTCGAGAAGCCCGTCTCGGCCAGCGACGAAGAGCCCATCATCGGCGAAATCGAATACGTGACCGATGGCGACAAGGAAGGCTCCGACGGCTCGTACGTCGAGTTGGGCCCCGGCAAGCAATGGGTGCAGATCGACCTCGAAGGCGTGTACTCCATCTACGGGATTCTGGTCTGGCATTTCCATCAGCAGGCCTGCGTGTATCGGGACGTGGTCATCCAAGTCGCGGACGACCCGGACTTCATCATGAACGTGCGCACGCTCTTCAACAACGACCACGACAACTCGTCGGGCCTGGGCATTGGCAAGGACAAGGAATACATCGAGACGTACGAGGGCAAGCTGATCCGGGTCAACGGCGTCAAGGCTCGTTACGTGCGCCTCTACTCCAACGGCAGCACGCGCAACGAGGAGAACCACTACATCGAGGTCGAGGTCTACGGCAAGCCGGCGAAGTAGCGCGGTAGCCCAAGCCGATAGGCTTCGGTTGCAGAGGAATTGCAAGGTGGCGCCGGGCTCGATCGTCTTGCCGGCTTTCGTCGCCCTGAAGCCCCCATCCCTCCCCTTCCCCCAGTGGGGGAAGGGGAGGGATGGGGGAGCCGTCGCCGTACGGCGAACAGGCCCTGCCGGCGAGGGACTCCTCGCTCACAATGAAGCGCCCTGCCACATCCACGCTCCTGCTGCTCGCCATCGCCGCGGCCGCGCTCGCGTTCAGGCTGCCCAAGCTCTCCGACCGGCCCATGCACCTCGATGAGGCCGTGCAGGCGATCAAGACGGGCATCCTCATGGACACGGGGGTCTATCGGTACGACCCGACCGAGTTCCACGGGCCCACCCTCTACTACGCCGCGCTGCCGTTCGCATGGGCGTTCTCCGGCGCGCGCTTCGCGGACACGACCGAGCGGGACTACCGCATCGTCGACGTACTCTTCGGCGTCGCGCTCGTGCTGCTGGTCTACCTCCTGCGCG
>JAJRTI010000628.1 GCA_024278415.1 Planctomycetota bacterium
GGCCTGCGGCCGCAACCCTGGGCTAGAAGCCGGAAGCCCGTTGGGCTTCCAAACAGCGTTGCGTCAAGCGGAAGCGCTGTCCATCGAACTCGCGCACGTTCATGAGGCCAACGGCTGTTGCAATCGGCTGAAGTGTTACCTACAAGCCAGCGGCGTCTGCCGCTCGGATTCACAAATCTCATGAGGAAACTCCTGGACACACGTAACACTGTGGGGTCAGTTGGCTGGGCCACGAACGATGGGGCCGCGTATCGCCCGTGTCAGCGCCGCAGCCAGAGGCAGAGATCAAAACTGTCCCCCGCATGTCACCAGAGACCACGGATGAAGACAAGCAGTGGCAAACAGATCTGGAGTCAGAGCCCCAGCCTCACAGCGCCGGGCGATCATGCACCATGAGCGCCACAGGGCCCCGCGTGTTCGACCCGACCACACCGTTCGGCCTGGCTCAGCGAAGAGGCGTGATTCCCTTCTCCATCCGTGGTCTCTGGTGACATCCGTGGGATTGCATTCCCCAACGACGCAGCCGCGGTCATCCGCACGGACTTCCACGGTGTGACGTGTGGGTAATTGTCAGCCCTACGGCCCGGGCTTGCCCGTGGCGAGGATCGTGCCGGCTGCCGGCAGGCCGGCAACCCGTTCTGGCAGCGGATCGCCGACATCCTGGAGCCAGGCCATCAGCCGGCCATGCAGGTGACGTTTCGTCTCCGCGAACTCCTCACGGCCCGCGAGGTTCGCCATCTCGTGGGGATCAGTTTCGAGGTCGTACAGCTCATCCACGTCCTGCGGGTTCCAGACGTACTTCCAGCGCTCGTCTCGGATGGCGCGCACGGCGAAGCTCATGCCGTTGTAGCGGTCGTACACGCCATAGGCGAGCTGCGGCCAGCCGCCGGGGTGCTCGGACGCGCCGACCAACGGCATCAGGTCGCGGCCTTCGCGCCTCCGGCGCGAACGCGGGGTGTCGCCACTTGCGCCAATCAGCCCGAACAACGTCTCACCCACGTCCAAGATCGACACGAACGCGTCCTGGGCCGCGGGCCTTGCGCCGGGCGCGCGGATGATGAGCGGGATGCGCCAGACCTCTTCGTAGAAATACGGGCCTTTGTCGAACCGGTTGTGCGCGCCTTCCATGTCGCCGTGGTCCGCGGCGAACACGACCGTGGTCGCGGACGCGAGTCCGAGCCGGTCGAGAGCGGCGAGCACGCGGCCGACTGCTTCATCGACCATCATGAGGTGCGCGTGGGAGTAGGCGATGACGGTCCGCCACTCGTCGGCGTCGAGCACGGACGTGTCCATGCACGGCCACCAGGGGCGGTTGTGGAACCAAGGCTTGCCGGCAAAGTCGTCCTCCAGGCTCGCGGGCAATTCGACCGCGAGGCCCTCTGCGATCTCCGCGTACTCCTTCGGCAAGTCGTGCGGGAAATGCGGCGGGTTGGACGACACGGTGAGGAAGAACGGCTTGTCGCGCGGGCCGGCCGCCCACTCCTCCAGAAACTCCACGCCGCGGTTCATGGTCCCAAACGGGGCGGTTTGCTCCTTTGTCCTTCGGTGCTCCCCCCAGAATGGCGCCCTGCCCTTGGCCAGTTGCTGGTTCTGTTCGTCGTACAGGGCTTTGCACCACTCGTAGCTGTAGCGGCTCGTGGCCGGGTCATACGGGCGCCGGCCCATCTCGACGTCCGGGTCGAACCGATGCGCGCCGCGCGCCTCCGGGTTGATCGGCCCCAAGTGCCATTTCCCAAAGTATCCCACGTGGAAGCCCTGCGCCACGCCGGCGTCGATCCAAGTCTCCTCGTCCCGCGACAGCGACTCTTGCTGTGAATAGCCCACGTCGAGGTTGTCGAACATGCCCGTCTGATGCGGCCACCGGCCAGTCAACAACGCGCCGCGCGCCGGCGTGCACAGCGGGCACGACGTGAACGCGTGGGTGAACACCGTGCCCTCGGCCGCCAGCCGGTCGAGGCTCGGCGTGGCGACGTCCGCGCCACGATGCCCGAAGGCCCACGCGGGCCACTGATCCACCAGGATGAAGAGGACGTTGCTCTGAGCCATGGTGTTTCTGGCCTACGCAGTGCGGCGCTGGGTTTTGAGGGAGAGTGGGGAAATCTCACGCGACCGCGCGAAGAAGCGAAAGGGGAGCCTGCAAGCGCGGAGGCCAATCCTCGCCTCCCCGGCGCGGTGCGCCACGGGCGCTACGCGTACTTCGTCTTCATCGCGCGGCCGGCCTTGGCGCTCTTGTCCATGAGGTCGAGGATGTGGATGGGCCGCCGCGCCCATTCGGGGGTAATGATGAGCGGCGCGCCTTCGACCAAATGGTCCGCGATGTTCTGGTAGTAGTTCTGCCACTGCGACTGCCCGGCCGAGCCGCTGGCCACGATGCGTTCGCCCTTGCGGAACGTGATCATCTCGTAGTTGCTGTCGTCGAGCATGATGAACGTGCCCTTCGTGCCCGTCACCTCAATGCGGCCGCGTTTCATGTTCGCGTCCACGCTCGAGATGCACAGCGTCATCCACGCGCCGCTCTTGAACCGCACCGCGCCAAAAACCTCGTCCTCGTTCGAGTCCGCGCCGTACGGGGTCTTGTCGGCCCAGAACCCGCACTTGGCGTAGCCTGAGACTTCGGTCATCTCCGAATCGATGGCCTGGAGCCCGTATTCGAGGATGTGCACGCCCCAGTCGTAGGCGATGCCGCCGGAGATACTCTTGCTCGACCGCCACCAGCCCCGCGGCTGGTTCCGTCCGCCCATGTGCGCCTCGACGCGCACCACGTCGCCGAGCGCGCCCGCGCGGGTGCGCTTGACGCACTCGACGATCGCGCTGTCCCAGTGGCGGTTGTGGTATGCGGACACAACGAGGCCGTTCGCCTTCGCGGCGCGGATCATGGCGTCACACTCCGCGGTCGTGATCGCGAAGGGCTTCTCGCACACGACCGAGCAGCCGGCCTTCAGCGCTTGGACCGCGAGCTTCGCATGCGTGTTGTGCGGGGTGATGAGCGCGGCCAGGTCGATGCTCGACTTCTTGAGCATGTCGCCCATCTGCGTGTACGTCTCGATGCCGGGCCACTCTTGGGCCGCGACATGGAGGCGCTCTTCGTCGATCTCGCACACCGCGGCGGGCGTCATGCCGGCGTTCTGCATCTGCTGCAAGTGCAGACGCCCCATGTTGAATGCGCCGCCGTAGCCAACGACGCCGACGCGAATGTCCGAGGCTTTTTTGAACCGTTTCATGCGGAAGAGAATCCTGTTGCTGATCGTAACACCAAGACCGTGCTGTCCTTGTCGCGAGGGCTTGGCGAGAGTAGGATCCGTGTGCTCGCGAACGCCCTAACCCGCATTTCTCACGAGTTCAGGCGGGGGCACCTGCAAGGCGCACGGCGCGAAGGCGTGTTCTTAACACGTCGAGTGCCGTGCAACGCAGCCGTTGGCCACCGCTCTGAGGCATCATTCGCCACTGGGCCGCGGCGCTCACACGACACGCACACGCAGTTTCCGAGTGAGACACGATAGCCGACCGCTGCGGTTGTGTGCAAGCCCGCAAGAGGAGAGGGCCGCGCGGCCAAAGAGCTGCCTGGCGCCTTTCACATGCCCAGCTTCGCGCGCACGGACTGAATGTGGCGCCACGCGGCTTCGATCTCGTCGAAACTCTTGCAGTGCTCGATGACCATGCAGCCATCGAAGCCGCGGCGGCGCAACTCGCCCAGCACTTGCTCGTAGTCCACCTCGCCCTCGCCGACCGGCGTCTCGTGGGGCTTCCCGCCTTCGGGCCGAACGCCGTCCTTGATGTGGCCGTCAACAAAGCGATCGTACAGCGCGTCGATCACGTCCATCGGCTTGTCGCCGCCGCCCACGTAGTAATTGCAGGGATCGAAGTTGATCCCAAAGCCGTCGGAGCCGACCGCGTCGATGAGCCGCAACACCGCGCCGAGCGAGTCGACGAAGTTCCCGGAGTCGCACTCGAAGCAAAAGGCCAGGCCGTTGTCCTCGCACCGCCGGATCAACTCGCGTGCAGTCTCGACGCAACAGGTCCAGGCCTCCTCGTCGCTCACGCCATCGGGCTTGGCGAAGGAGCGCGAGAACAGCGCGGCCGCGCCCACAGCCTTTGCCAACTCGACGCGCTGGTCCCAAGCGGCAAGGTTCTCCTCGCGCTTAGACGGATCGGCCATAGGCACGCCCGCCGCGACCGCGCCGACTGCGATGCCATACTCCTCGGCAAGGGCCTTGACCACGGCGAGGTCCTCGACTTGGGCAAGCTCCGAGTGGGCCGGCTGCCAGCCGTCCATGCCCAAGTCCTTCATGCGCTTCAGCTTCTCTTCCAGAGGCAGCTTTACGGCGGGTGTGAGGGCTCCGAACTTCATGGGGATCTCCTTCGCGCGGCAGAGGGGTCAGGTCTTAACTTAGGGTGCAGGTCTGAACGTACGTAGTAAACTGGGCGTTCATTCCCGTGGTGCGCCGGCGCAGAATGCACATGCGCCGAAGGCGCATCACAACATAGCCCAGTGCAAGCTCGTTCGGTCGCGTCAGCGGGCGAA
>JAJRTI010000036.1 GCA_024278415.1 Planctomycetota bacterium
ACACGCCAGTGACGCGCATGTCCTCCGCGCCCACGCGCTGCGCGCGCTTGCGCACGATGCGCACGTCCGCGTAGGAAGCGCTCGCTGCCATGGCGGAATCAACGGCGAGCCGTGCGAGTGCATTCATGATGGGCTACCTATGTCATCGGGTCGTACAGCGGAACGGTGTCGCCGCAGCGCAGACATGGAGCGGAATGCCTTCGCATTCCGGCGGACGGCGAAGGCCGCCCGCTCCGTCGCACCTCCACCCCCCAGCCGCTTGCGGCAGCGCAGCGCCTCCAGTAGCATAACATCCGGCCCCCGGTGGGGTCGCGCCCAATTTGCCATAAGCTCCCCGCCCGATCAAGCCTCGCCGCGTCGCGGCGCCAAGCGGCAGCATCTGCACATGAACCCTTCCGATATCCCCAGCGACGTGGACGGCCTGCTCAACCTGGGCCGGCAGCGGGTGCTGGCGGGCGAGTCGGACCAAGCGATCCGGCTCCTGCGCCGAGCCATCGCGCGGGACGCCGACAACGTCGACGTACGCTACTGGCTGGGCCGCGCGTACCGGCAAGAAGGCATGCTCGGGCCGGCGCGGGTGCAGTTCCAGATCGCAACACGCCGGGCCCCCGGCCACGCGGACGCGTGGTGCGCCTTGGGCAACGTGCTGCGCGCCAAGCGCTCGTACGCCGAGGCGGAACAGGCTTTCCAGAGCGCCCTGCGCGCCGACCCCAAGCACCTCCCCGCCACAACCAGCATAGGCGCGCTCTACGCAGACTGGGGCGACTGGCCTCGCGCGGCCCAAGCCTATCGCAACGCACTGCGCATCGAACACGACGACGCGGACGTGTTGTGCGACTTGGCGATCGCACTCAAGCAACTCGGCGATCTCGAAAGCGCGCAAGACGAGTGCGAGGCCGCGCTCGACGTCAACCCCAGCCACGGCCGCGCACGCACGCTGCTGAACGAGTTGGGCGCCGCACACGGCCGGCCCACATTGGGCCTGTGCATGACCGCACACGACGGCGCCGCGAGCCTGCGCGAGGGCGCGAAGCCGATCCGGGACTGCTTTGACCAAATCGTCATCGGAGACGCGGCTTCCACCGACGAGACGCGGGACGCCGCCGCGCAGATCGGCGCAGAGGTCGTCCAGGTGCAGTGGACCGGCGACTTCTCCGCGGTGCGGAACGCGGCGCTGGAGCGCGCCACGACCGACTGGGTGCTCTGGCTGGAGCCAGAAGATCGCATCGACCGCGCGGCGCTGGCGGCGATCCGCCGCGCACTGCCGCCAGAACCGACGGTGGCGTTCGAATTGCACGTGCTGACCACGGGCCGGCCGGCGTTGGAGTACCGCCAAGTGCGCGTGGTGCCCAGGCTCCCGGGCATTCGGTTCGAAGGCCGCGTCTGCGAGCGGCTGGAGGACGCGGTCGAGCGGGCCGGCCTGGCCGTGCAGACGCTCGACGCCCAAGTCACGCGGCTGGCGTGCGTCGACGGCGCGGCGCTCCAGCTCCGCCACGACCTGCTGCTGAAGCAAGTCCAAGACCATCCCGACGACCTGGTCTCCCGCCTCCACCTCGTGCGGTCGCTCTGTGCCTTCGGCCAGACGCCGCTAGCGATCGCCTGCGCTCACGACTTAGTGGCCTTGCAGCCGGCCAGCGCCCGCGACCGCGCGGCGTGGCTCTACGCGCATATCCTCCTGGGCGAGTTGGCCCAGTCGCGCGGCGAGATGGCCGCGGCGCTGGATGCGTTCCGCCGCGCGCTTGACGCGGAGCAGGGCTACATGCCTGGCGAAGTGCGGCTCGGTGTCCTGCTGGCCTCGCAGGGGCAGCACGCGCGCGCAATCCCGCTGCTCACGGCCGGGCTCAACGCGGCGCCTGCACTGTCGAGCGTGCCCATCCCTTGGGACGCGCTGCGGCTCCAGGGGTATCTGGCCCTGGGCGTGTGCGCGGAGGGCCAAGACGATACAGAGACCGCGGAGGCTTGCTTCCGCCGCGCGCTCGAACTCGACTCGGACAACGCGGACGCGTGCATCCGCTTGGCGCGCCTGCGCGCCCGATGCGGCGCGCGCGGCGAGGCCGTCGCACTCTACCAGCGCGCGGAACGCGTTCGGCCCGACCGAGCGGACGTGCCGCTCGGCCTGGGCAACGTGTACTTCGCCGCGGGCGAGATGGAGTCCGCGCGCACGCATTACGCGCGCGCAATGGAGATCGCGCCCGACTGGCCGGACAGCCACTTCAACGCGTCCGCGGCAGCCTACGAACAGGGCCGGCTCGACGACGCGCTCGCGCTCTGCGAGAAGGCCATGCAACTCGGCATGGACACGCCGCTCGCCCACCGCAGCTACGCGCGCAACTTGGCGCGCGTGGGCCGCTGGGACGAGGCCCTGCGCGAATACCGCATTGCCCTGGACCGCGATCCCGGCGGAGGCCACGCCGAGGTGTGGGAAGGCCTCGAAGCCGCCCTGCGAGACGGCCGATCGGAGGAAGGCATCCGCCTTTGTGAATTGTTGGTGGAGCACGGAGAGGAGACGCCCGCTGTGTTCTGTTGCATGGGCGATCTCTACCTGAAGCTCGGCTCCATCGACGCGGCCCGAACGGCCTACCAAGCCGCAATCGACCGCGACTCAGGCTACCAGCCCGCGCTCGAGCGCATGAACGCGCTGGCCAGCGTGAGCGCCTAGCCGCATGCGCCAGCATGCGGGCGCCAAGTGACTCACCGATCTCCCGCATTCTGGCGAATGCGGCTACCAGTCGCACGCTCCACGCGTGCGGCGACAAGCGCCGTGCGCGTTCATCGTTTTCAGCAGAGGAGCCACATGATGAAACCCTACTACCGCATCGCCGCCGTTCTGCTCGCCGCGCAGGCCGCGTGCCTCGCCGCGGCCGCTCCCAAGCGCTCCGAGTTGGGCCGCTCGGTCAAGCTCACGATCGTCGTGGACAAGGTCATGCAGCCCACCGCGGGCTGGCGCACCAAAGAGTGGATGGTGAAGGCCGCGGCGGACGCGGGCTTCAACGTGTGGTGCCCGCGCGCCGGCTTCGACGACCTGGACGAAGTGCGGCAAGTCACGAAGTGGTGCGCAAAGTACGGCATCTACCACATGCCCTGGATGCGCGGCACGCTCGCCGCGCCCATGGACGACTCCGCGAAGGGCCGCCGCGTCGTGTGGGCCAACGGAGGCGAGCAGCCGCTGTGGAGCGTGAACTCGGATGAGTTCTGGGAGTGGACCACGCGCTACATCGTCGCGTACGCGAAGATCAGCGCGCAGAACCCGCACCTCATGGGCGTGTTCCTCGACTACGAGAACTACGCCAAGGGCAAGCAGGGCAACCTCTACTCGCTGAGCTACGACGACGCGATCCTGGGCAAGTTCGCCAAGGCCAAGGGCATCGCTCTCCCCGAACTCGCACTCGCGGAGCGCAAGCCGTGGCTCGACAAGCAGGGCCTCCACGACGCGTTCGAGGAGTTCCAAGTGGCCCACTGGCGCGAGCGCTGCCGCAAGCTGCGCGAGGCGGTGGACCAGTACGCCCCCACGTTCCAATTCTGCATCTACCCCGCGCCGGGCACTCCGTTCATGGTGCAAGCCACGTGGCCGGAGTGGGCGACCCAGGCCGCGCCGATCATCCTCGCAGACGCGTCCACGTACGGCCGGCCGTCGCGATTCTTGCCAGAAGCCGCGTCCGTCAAGGCCAACAAAGAGAGGCTCCTCAAGCGCATGCAGAGCGCGAAGGACGCGGGCATCCCATTCGTTTATGTCGGCGGCATCGACCCGGTCGTGCGCGGCGCAGACCCCGAGTTCTGCGGCAAGAACGCGGTGGGCATCAGCGAGGCCACGGACGGGTACTGGATCTTCTACGAAGGCCCTAAGTACGACACGACGCACCCGGCGTACTGGAAGTGGTTCACCTGGGCCAACCGCGCAATCGCCGCGGGCCACTTCGCGGCGCAGCTCGAACCTCGGCAAACGCCGGAGGACTGGTCTGTGGGCCTGTTCAAGACGGGAACCAAGGGCCCAGAAGTCGCGCCGCCGAAGCCGACCGGCGAGACGGTCAAGTTCCCGCTCGTGAAGCTGCGCCGGGACAACACGATCCTCATCGCGGCCCAGGCCGGCCAGCCGGTGAAGATCGTGCTCCAGAGCATCCCGGTCGCGAACTACAAGTCCGTGCTCGCGTGGGAGCTGCGGAGCCCGCAGATGAAGAAGCTCGCGTCCGGCGCGATCCCGCACAAGGCCCAAGGCGCCATCGAGTTCACGCCCAAAGAGGACGGCCTGCACTTGCTCGGCGTATCGGCCGGGGCCTGCGCATACTCGCTGATCAGTTCGAACGCGCCACTCGGACTCTACACCTGCGACGGCTTGAATCTCATCTACGGTGCGGACCGGCTCTATTTCCACGTGCCTGCAAAGGCGCGCCAGTTCACGATCTCCATGCGCGGCTGGGGCGCGGAGACGCTGCGCGTGAACGTGTTCGATCCAACCGGCAAGCAAGTCGCCACGGGCCAGACGACGACCACGGATCCCGCAGCCAAGGTTCTGGTCGCCGCAGGCGGCCACGCCGGCAAGACGTGGTCGCTCCAGGTCACTCGCGCGGACAAGGGCACGCTCGAAGACGGCCGCATCATGCTCGGGCCTAAGCTGCCCCCGGTTCTGTCGCTGCATCCATCGCACGTGTTTGGCGAACAACGTTAGCCCGCCCATGCTCATCCTCGGCATCTTCGACGGAGCCCACGACACCGGCGCGTGCGTGGTGCAAGACGGCCGCATCGTGGCCGCGGTCAATGAGGAGCGCTTCACGCGCGCCAAGATGCAGGGGAGCTTCCCGCATCGGTCCATCGAGGAGGCGCTCCGCATCGCTGGGGCCGACGCGGCCGACGTGGACGCCATCGGCCTCGCGGGCGTCCTCACGCCGCAACTCTACTTCCGGCTCTTCCGCGTCCTCCAGCGCCGGTTCAAGCTCGAAGAGGGCCTCTTCTACTCCCCCAACCCCACCTGGCGATCGTGGGTCGCGGACTTCGTGCAGTTTCGATCTGGCATCAACGACCTCACGCCGAAATCTTGGATTGGCCGCGGCGAGCGCTTCTTCATCCCGTGGGTCGTGCGCCGGGACTTGCCGGCCACGCTCAGGCACAAGCCGATCCACATCTTCGACCACCACCTCTGCCACGCGGCTGGCGCCTACTACTGCTCCGGCTTCGACCCTTGCCTCAGCATCACGGTAGACGGCGTAGGCGACGGCGTGTCGTTCTGCGTGAGCCGTTGCGAGGGCCGCAAGATCGAGCGCCTCCACGCGATCGGCCCGCGGCACTCGATCCCGGTCTTCTACGCCCTCATCACCACGCACCTCGGATTCATCCCGTTCCGCGACGAAGGCAAGGTGCTCGGCCTGTCAGCGCGCGGAGACTCGGCCAATGTGGATGTGCCGTTTCCTATCCAGCGCGACGGCGACGGCTTTCGCAGTGCGATCCGCTTCGGCCTGGCCGCGCGGCCGCTGCTGCGCCAACTCGAACGCTACTCGAAGGAAGACGTGGCCGCATGGCTCCAGACGCACTCGGAAGCGCTCATCGTCGACACGATCGCGCAATGGGCCGAGCGCACCGGGCTACGGAACGTCGCACTCGCCGGCGGGCTCTTCGCCAACGTCCGGCTCAACCAACTCATCCTCGCGCTCCCGCAGGTGGACAACGTGTACGTCTTCCCGCAGATGGGCGACGGCGGCCTCGCGGCCGGCGCGGCGCTCGCGCTCGCGGAGCCGGAGCCGGCGTTCCTGGAGCACGTGTTCCTCGGCCCCGAGTTCCGCGACGACGAGATCGTGCGCGCGCTCAAGGCGGCCGGTTTGCCGTACGAGCGGCCCGACGACGTCGAGGAGGCCGCCGCGGAGCAACTCGCGGCCGGCAAGGTCCTCGCGCGCTTCGCTGGGCGAATGGAGTACGGACCCCGCGCGCTGGGCAACCGCTCGATCCTCGTGAGCGCGGAGGATGCCGCGGTCTGCGACAAGCTCAACACCGCGCTCGGCCGCTCGCCGTTCATGCCCTTCGCGCCGGCCACGCCGGTCGAACGGGCCTGCGAGTGCTACACGAGCATCGCCGGCGCGGACCGCGCCGCACGCTTCATGACGATCACCTTCGACGCGACCGAGCGCCTGCGCGATCTCTGCCCGGCCGTGGTCCACGTGGACGGCACCGCGCGCGCGCAGATCGTGGACGCGGAGACCAACCCCGGCCTGCACAAGATCCTCGCCGCGTACGCCGCGAAGTCGGGCCGGCCGAGCCTGCTCAACACGAGCTTCAACATGCACGAGGAGCCCATCGTGTGCACGCCCGCGGACGCGGTGGACTCGTTCCAGCGCGCGGGACTCGACGGGCTCGCGATCGGGCCGTTCCTCGCAAGGCAGCACGACTGATGCGCTCCACCGGATACATTCTCCTGCTCGGCATCCTCGCTGCGCCGTGCCCGGCGGCCCATGCGCAACCTCCTGCCGTGCCCGCCGGCCTCTACTGCACGACCAACACCTGCAACTGGGTGCTCAAGGACGGCAAGCGCGTGGACCTGTTCACGTACCCCATCGACGGTGTGCTGAACTACGTCGCGTGGCGCTCGATCGAGCCCAAGCGCGGCGAGTATCGTTTCCCCGGCTTGGATCGCATGACGCGGGAAGCGGCCGCGCAGGACAAGAAGCTCGCGTACCACATCCTCGCCGGCATGCACGCGCCGGACTGGCTGTTCGAGGAGGCCGGTGTCAAACCGTTGGCGGTCACGCGCCGCGGCAAGCCGAGGCGCATGTATCTGCCTTGGGTCGAGGACGCTGCCGGCAAGCGGGCGCTGAACGCGGCCTTTCTCGCCGCCTGGCGGCAGACGGTGCACGCGTTCGCCAAGCACCTGCGCCGCCCCCCCTGCCGGGACCGCATCTGGTACGTCGCCATGACCGGCTGGCCGGAGAGCAACGGGCTGGAGCTGATGATGGCCTCGGACAGTTTCGACGAGTTCAAGAAGCTGCGCTGGGACGATGGCGGCGAGGAGCTGTACGTCGAGTTCTGCGAGCGCATCATCGACATCTGGCTCGACGCGATGCCCGACTTCCCGCTCGGCATCGCGTTCACCGACTGGTACGGCCGCCTGCCCAATGGCGCGCCGCGGCGCGACATCCGCACGAGCGAGAAGATCGTCTCGTACGCGGTCGCGGAGGGCAATCGCCGCGGCGCGACCGTGATCCCCATGGGCCTGTGGATCGGCGGCGCGGGCATCATCAGCAAGCCGAACCACCCGCTCGTTCGGCTGATGAAGCAATTGAAGCAGAGCGCGCCAGGCATCGCGCTCGAGGGGCCGATGGGCTCGTACAATGGCTATGCGCCGTTGCGCGATCAACTGACGTTCGCGCGGGATATCGGCGCGTCGTGGGTGCAGCTCTGGCATCACGACGTGATCTATCCCCCCTACCAGCCGCTGCTGCGCGAGTTCCGCGGCGTCCTTGGACCGCGGCCGTAGTTGCAGTGCGTGGGGCTCATCGGCCGCACTGGCGAGGCGGGCGGCCGATCGGCACCCCGAGCCGGCGGGCGGCATCGATCGCGTCCTCTTCGTCCGGTTTGATCTTCAGCGCGATCCGCACCTCGCGCCGGGCTGCGGCTTCCCGGCCTTGCGCCTGGTAGAGCAAAGCCAATAGCGCGCGGGTCGACGCGGTGTGGGGATACACGCGCAACACGCAATGGCAGCCCGCGATGGCCGGCTCCACCTCGCCCATTTGGGAATACGCCAGAGCGATGCGGTACCAGGAGAACGCGTCGTAGGGGTTCAGCCGCACCGCGACCCGGGCGAACTCGATGGCCTTGGCATTATCCCGGCACGCCAGATACAGGCCGCAGAGCATGCGGTAGGGATAAGGATCGGGGCGAACGGTCTGGATGGCCGCGAGGCCCTCCGCGGCGGCCTCCTCGCGCCGGCCGTCGGCGAGTGCGCGGTCCGCGCGTTCGATGTGGCACGCATAGCCCTGCACGCGCAGCCACTCGCGCATGAGCCGCTGGGCGATGGCCTCGGCCTGGCAACGCGGCATGCGGGCGGACCGATCCTTCCGCAGCAGCAGCGTCGTCTTGTCCTCCACCTCGACGCTCCAGCCCCCGCGGGCGAGGAGCGCGACGAGCCAGGGCTTCAGCTTGTCGCCGGGCAGCCACGGATACCACCCACCGCCATGGTAGTAGTTGCGCCAGTCCAACAGCAGATAGTCGCAGTCCGTGTAGCGCAAGGGCTGGCCGTGAATGTCCCGGCCAGAACTCCACAAGCTCGCGACCCGGGGCCGGCCCGCGAGAGCGGGCAACAGATGGCCGGTGGCCGCGACCGATGCTCTCGCCGGGATGCGCTCGATGATGCGCCAAAGCCGCCGGTCCTCGGGGGTCACTCGAAAGAAGACGGGGTCGTACATGTTGCGCACGGCCGCGAAGCGGGCATCGTAAAGCGGATACATGAGCCGAGGCCGCGTCATGATGTTGTCGCCGAAATTGGAGACCAGGCACAGCCCGGCGACGATCCAGGGCAAAGCGGTCTGGACGCGCGGGTATCGAGCGAGCCGCCGGCCTAGGGCCGTGTCGGAGCTAAGCAGCCGAATCGCGCCCAGCGTCGCGGCCGCGAAGATGAGTGTGGACGGGATGGTGAACCAGTGGGCTTGGATGGGCGAAAAGTAGCTCCGCCGCAGCAGCGCGATCTGCGCCACCCCCGGTGCGGCCAGCAGCAACGCCTCTGGGGCCAACAAGGGCAGCAGGCACACCGGCGCGAGCCATTGTGCGGCGGCGACTCGCCGCGCCTGGCTCAGCACCAGCCGCAAGTGGTTCATCGGGTCGCTCAGGATTATCCATGCGAGGCCGAAGGGGCTCCCGCCGCCGCCCCAATGATTGAAGTACGTGCGCGTGGAATACTTGGCGCCGGAAAAGATGTGCGGCATGACGACCTTGAGCGCGATGGCGAACCACGCCGCGCCCAGCAGCATCGGCCCCACAACCCACGGCCACCGGCGACGCCGCACCAGCGCGTACGCGCCGAACATGATGAACACGAACGCCACGTTCTCCTTGCAACTCATCGCAAGCACGGCGCACGCGGCAAACGCCCACGGCCGACGCGTCTCGAAGAAGTAGAGCGCGAACAGGATCGGACTGACGCTAAACGCCACCCCCCGCACGTCGCCCAGGTTGAGCCAGTTGAGCGGCGCGTAGAGGAGGTAGGCGATGGCCAGCCCCCAGGCCGCACTTCGCCGGCCCACGCCGCGCAGCGTCAGCAGGTAGATGGCCGCCGCACCCAGCGAAAACCCCAGCGACTTGATCGCGAACACGGTTAGCGGATGCGGCGCCAGCGCATACGCCGCGGCCAAGAGCGCGTAGATGGGCTGCACGTGCCCGAAAAACACCTCGCCGGTGATGCTCTGGTAAAACCAATGCCCGTGCGCGGTCTGGTAGATGATCTGTAGAGCGGTCGCGGTGTCCTGCCACTCGATCGCGTAGAAGCTCCGGAACTGGAGCCAATTGAGCGTCGTGAACACGGCCGTGCGCGCGGCGATGAGCGCGGCGAGCAGCGCCAAGTCCCTCCGCAACGCCAGCCGCGCTCCGGCTTCGGGCAAGTCCGCATCCCATTCTGGCGGCTGTTCGGGCAAGCGGTTACTCCCTCCAATCAGCTTGCGCGCGCGCCTCGTCTTCGGGTATGGCCACGCACGGGGCTGAATCGGAAGCGACGCGCTCGTTGGCCGCAACATGATACACAGCGCGGCCACATTTCTCACTAGGCCATGAGAGGATGCGGGAGCGATCCGCCCCGGCGCAAAAACGCCACAAACGGCTACGCCCTGCGCAACGCGGCGCTACGACTTGGGCTGGACGGCCAGGAGCTTCTGTTCAGCGCCAACGCGCACGCGGATGCACTGCGCTGCGGCCGTAGATCGCCTCGCGCTCTGCGCCTGCGACTGGATCGAGCCGGGGCCGTCGCCCTGCTCTTTACCCACGTCTCTCAACGCCCAGAGGGCGTGACGGAACCTAGTGTCCCGTCCCGCAATTACGTGCACATATCCGGGTAGTGGGCCGCGCCCAATGCCATTCACTTAAGGATCACTTCGCCCGCGAAATCTACGGCGCATGAGCAACCGCGCACTCCTTGGCCAGCTTTAGCTGGCCT
>JAJRTI010000037.1 GCA_024278415.1 Planctomycetota bacterium
CGACGTGTGGGGGGTCTACGCATCGTCATCGCCCCGGTTCGTGCACGAGCAGGGCGACAAGTTCATCGAACTGTGCCGGCGCATGCGCGTGGGCGGCATGGAGCTGTACGCACCGTTCGTCAAGACGGGCGACTTCTATCCGGACTCAGAACCGGCGTACGCGCGGGGCAAGTACACGCTCAACCGCGAGCAAATGCGCGCGGCGATGGAGACGGCCAACATTGCCTCGTGCAATTTGTCCTATGTGATTCCGACGAAGTGTGAACGCAAAATGGCCAAGGCCAGATATGCGGACTCGATCATCCGCTGCGCGGACGGGTCGTTGTTTTCGCGCGATTACTGGGACGTGATGGGCGGAGGCCGCGAGAAACTCGTG
This sequence comes from Planctomycetota bacterium, assembly GCA_024278415.1. Next base: position 377 of record JAJRTI010000037.1, read on the forward strand.
GGCATGTTCGCCTGGGGCGACACATTCGGCGAGGCCCTGAAGGCGGATCTGTCTCGCATCGTGGCGAACTACCAGCCCGACGGCTTCTACCTGGACAACGGCGCGTTCGTGTGGCAGGACTACGGCCGCATGACCGAGTGGGCAGCGTTCGACGACGCAGGGCGCATCTACACGAACGCCGGCATCGCGTACGCAATGCTCCTCAACGCGATCGCTCGCCTCGACAAAAGCGCGCAGCGCAACCCTGGGGAGTTCATCCAGTACTGCAGCGGCTTCCGCGGGCAGTCGCACCTCACGAATTGCGTGACGACGCAACTGCACTACATGCGCTCGCATCGGCTGATCATGGGCCGCAAGCCGATCTACACGAGCCACCCGCGGAACTTCGGCGTGAAGGCGCACATGCTCGATTGCCTCGAGTGGGGTGGCCTGCCGTGGGCGTGCGGGTTCAGGCGCGACCGAGAGGCGCTCGCGAAGGCTTGGGCCCCAGTCGCCATCGCGCTCGCCCGCGCAGGCTGGCAGCCGATCTCGCTCGCCGCGTGCGACCAGCCCCGCGTGCGGATCGAGCGCTTTGGCGATGGCGAGAGGACGATGTTCACGGTGCGCAACCTGAGCGAGAAGCCGGCCGACGCGGCCCTCGTGATCGCCGGCGAGTTCCCCCGCCTGTGCGACTTCCTGGGGAGAGCCAGGCTGGAGCCGCGGGTCGCCCACGGCAAGACGCGCGTGTCGGTGCGTCTGGAGCCGGCCGGCATGCTGTTCCTCGCCGCGACGCCTCCGCCGAAGCCGCGGCGCGATTGGCCCGAGGCTGCGTTCCTCGCGCGAGCCGCGGCCGTGAGCATCGTGGTTGCTCCCGACGCCTCGCCGGCTGAGCGGCACGTGGCGCGTTGCGTGCGGGGGTTCGTTCTTTTGCAGGCGCAATTGCTCGGGAAGCCGGCGAGGGCCGAGATCGTCAACGCCGCGGGGGCGCAGCGCAGCAATCGCGTCGTCATTCAACGCGTGGCAGGCAAGGCCCGCATCTCCAGCAGGGGTGAGAGCACACTTGTCGTTTCGGTTGCGGACGAGCCTTCGACTCGCGCGATGCTGTCGAACTTCCTTGACACGATCGCGAAGCCCATGAGCAAGGAGCCTGCGGCGTACGTGCCGTGAGCGGAGCTACAGCAAGAACCCCTGGATGTGGCGCTGCGAGAGCAGGAACATGGCCTCGCGTAGCGGGGGGGCGCCCCAGAGCGGGCCATGGGGTTCCATCACGAGGTAGCCCTCGTACTGATGCTCGTAGAGGAACGCGAACACCTTGCCCCATTGGATGTCGCCCATGCCCGCGGCCGGTTGCGACACGAGTTCGCCATCCATGTAGATGTGTTCCTTGATATGGATGTGCGCGATCTTGTCGCCGTGCCGGCGCACGACCTCCAGGTAGTCCTCGCCGTGGTGCTGCCAGTTGGCCGGGTCGTATTTGATGCCCACGTCGGGCACGTGCTCCCACGCGGCTTCATACGCTTCGAGGCACGAGAAGAAGCTGTTGCCGTGCATCGCATACAGGGCCAGGGTCAGCCCGGCGACGTTGGCGCGGTCAACGAAAGGCGGGAAGACCTTCGCGAACTCCGCGGCGTTCTCCGCTATCGACGCGTCGGGAATCTGGCCGCCGCCTGCGATGACGATCTTCGCACCGAGGACCTGGGCCAAGTCGATTGCGCGCGAGAGTTGCTCATGCGCCTCCTGTCGCTCGGCCGCGTCAGGGGCGAGGTGGTTCCACCCCCACATGCCGAGCGACGCGGCCTCCACGCCGGCGTCGTCCAAGATCGCGCGCATCTGTTTGGCCGTGTCCTCGGTCAGATCCTTGAAATTGGCCCAGTAGTTGAATTCCAGGCCCCGGAACTCGTGCTCGGCCGCGAACGCTGCGTCTTGCTTGAGCCCTTCGAGATCGTTTCGTGCGATGAATCCGAGCTTCATGAGCGGATCTCCGTGAGTGGAGGAAAAAGGGGCTGTGCTTGCATGAGGAAGGTGAGTGGGGCGGCAACGTGAAGGTGCAAAACGTAAAACGTAAAACGTAAGCGGAAGCGCCAGGGAGATCTTCGACGCCCTCTTACGTCTTGCTTCTTACGTTTTACGCTTCACGTTTCACGTGCTCCGCATCCTCACCTCCCTCCCCGTCTCCGCGCTCTTGAGCAGCGCTTCCATCATCTCTTGGACGATCATGCCGTGGCGGAGTGGGGCTTCGCAGGGCTTGCTATCGAGGATGCAGTCGATGAAATGGCCGGCGATCATGTCCCAGGCTGATGGGCCATCGGGCAACTCGACGGTCGAGTCTTGGGGCGCGCCGTTCACGGTGCGGTAGATGGTGATGGGCTTGAGCTTGGCTCCGGCCTCGGAGCCGAACAGCTCGATCTGGAGTTCGTTGCGTTGGTGCGAGGCCCAGTGGCTCTCGACCTGGAGGCCGGCGCCGTTCTCGAAGCGGACGAATCCGCCGGCATAGTCGTCCGAGTTGTAGCGGCTGTACACGCTCTTGGGCGGCTTGGTGAACTTCCAGTACCCTTGGCCGCGTGGCCCAAACCTGGCCCCAGCCACGCCTGACACCGACACCGGCCGCGGCAGCCCCATGAGC
>JAJRTI010000629.1 GCA_024278415.1 Planctomycetota bacterium
CCCTTCGGGCTGCGGTGTCCGCGAGGGGTTGCACGCAGGCGAAGAGCCGGGACGTTTGTTGTGAACCTGCCTGAATCCACTTCGAAACTGAAACTCCAGAATGCAACGCGTTGGGATACGTACAATCAGACCTACACCCGTTCCTTTGCACTTCTCTTTACATTCCAGAGCACCGTACCCGGTTCTGTGTGACGAAGGCTTCAACGCCAACGGCGTTGTGTCACAAAGCGGGCTGCGCCCGCCTTAGTGCCTTAATCCTCAGCAGCCGAGAAGAAAACCAAGAAGCTGGAGCGGAACGCCTTCGCGTTCCGATGCTTGCTGCCGTCCGGTGAAGACGGAAGGCGAAGGCCTTCCGCGCCCGGGTTGCGGGCGGAGCCCGCCTTGTACTGCCCTGGCCCGGAGTGAGACGGCCAGCCCGTTGCTTTTCTCCAATGAGCTTGTGACGTTTTGGGTAAGCTTAGCCTGCGGCCAATGGCTGCGCGAGGGATTGTCTCATGAGACGAGTGGACACGATCTCGGCCCACGCGAGGATTTCACGCGCACTTTCCGCTTGACACGGGAATCAGCCAGGTGACAATACGGCAGCCAATGCGCCTCACGATACCGCCCCGCCCTATCCCTATGACGTCTGCGTTCTCCTGCCCGATGAGGCCCGCGCCCGGACCAACCTGAGCCAATCTGAAAGGTGCAACATGAGACCCCTCGAACGTCCGAAGAAAGTCTTCTTCGCGTTCACCATGGACTGCGAGCGGATCGCCGCGGAATCGATCCTCAACAACGGCGCGCCATCGTGGGAAATGAGCGAGAAAGCCATTCGCGGCATGGCGGACGTGTTGAGGAAGAAACACATGATAAGGGCCGGCGGGTTCTACCCCACCCCGGCGACCGCGGAAAGGCACAAGGACTTGTTCCTCGAGCTACGGGCGGAAGGATTCGACATCGGGTGCCAGTTCCACTGCGACAGTTTCCGCAACGGAGAGTTCACCGATTACCTCGGCTGCTACGAGTACGAAGAGCAGCAGCAGATCCTCACGCTCGCCAAGCAAGACTGGGAGGAGGCGCTGGGCCTCGAACTGAGGACGTGGCGGTGCGGGTTCCTCTCCGCGAACGACTACACGTTCCCCATCCTCAACGACTTGGGCGTTCGGCAGTCGAGTTCGTCCCTCCCCGAACGCCATCTCGTCCAGGTCGGAGCGCGTTGGATCGGCGCGCCCCCCTACCCCCACCACACGAGCCGCAAGAGCCGGCTGGTCTGCGGCGACCTGGAGCTTTACGAAGTGCCCGTCGCCGCCCACCCCTACAAATGGGCGAACGACGACCGCACGGCGATGTACGACACGCGGCCCGACCGCGGATACGACCTCGCGTTCTATCGAGACCTCATCGACGCGTACGTGGAGAAAATGATGCGCTCCGATCCGCCTATCAAATCGCTCATCGCCATCACCCACAACACCATCGACTATCTCGATCCCGACAACCCCAAGCGCAAGATCATGGAGTTCGAGATCGACCACTCCCGAGAGGTGGTCGAGAGCCGCGGATACGAGTTCGTGCCGGCGTCCATCGAAGACATCCACCTGGAGGCCGACAGGATCGGCTCCTACTGAACCGGCCGCTCAGCGGAGGCAACAATCATGAAACGCACCATCGCATCCCCCTGGCGCTTCGTCGTTGGGCCGGACATCCTGTCCGAGATCGGTCTGCATGCGAAATGGCTGGGCAAGAAGTGTTTTCTGCTCGGCGGCCGGCGCGCGCTCGACGCGGCGAAGGAGCCGATCGTGGCCAGCTTGCGCGACAATGGACTCGATTGCCACGTGGAACACGGCCCTCACGTGGACAAGACGAAACCGAGCGTGGACGCGCTGATGCGCATCGGCCGCCAGCAGCAGGTAGACCACGTGATCGTGTGCGGCGGCGGCCGCGTCATGGACTGCGGCAAGGTCGTGGCGCGGGAGTTGGACTTGCCGCTCATCGTCGTGCCCACCGTCGCGTCGGTGAACGCCGCGGGCACGCTCTCGTCGGGCGTGGAAGACGACGACCGGCCTGGCAAGCGCATCTGGTATCGCGGGCCAGACGTGATCTTCTGCGACACGCGCGTCATCGTCGAGGGAGGAGCGCGCTGGCTGGCGGGCGGCATGGGCGACGTGCTGCCGTTCGGCGCGGGATTGCCGCTCGCGCTGAACATGGGCAAGCCGGGCAAAGCGGAGGCCGGCGCGCTCGGGCTGAACAACGCGTTCCCCACCGCGGCCGCGGAGTTGATCGGCCGGCTCACCTTCGACCTCGTCATGGAGAACGGCAAGCGCGCGTACGATGCCGCGGCGCTCGGCCTGCCCACAGACGAAGTCAACAGGGTCTGCGAGGCGATCTTCTATTGTTCCGCGGTCAGCGCGCCCGCGTGCGGCATCGTGGGCGGCGACCACACCCTGCACCTCGCCACACATCCACGTTGCACGAAAGAAGTCATCCACGGCGAATACGTCGCGTTCGGCACACTGGTGAATCTCATTCTGTTCGGGTCGCCGCTGTCCGAGATCGACCCGCTCATCGACTTCAATCGCAGCGTGAACCTGCCGACCTGTTTCGAAGACTTCGGCCTCGCAGACATCACGCGCGGCGAACTCATCGAGCACGCCAAGACCATGGTCGGCCCTGACGGAACCGCGTCGTTTGGGCTCAACCGTAGCTTCACCGCGAACGACATCGCCGACGCGATGCGCGAGGTGGACCACCTGGCCCGCACGCGGGACGAGCGGCGGTAGCCGCCGCAGCCTGAGTGTGTTCCAAGCCCTGGCGCTCCTGTTTCCCCTGATGTTCCAAGGATGCGCGATGCACTGGCGACAGCGATTTCGACGATTCGCGTGGCTCGCGGCCGCAGTCGGCGTCCGCGCGGCGTGGGGCCAGTTTGCCACCGCGCCCGCGTGCGTGCTGGATGCCGTCTCGCGGCCCGCGTACATCGCGGCGGGCGACCTGAACCGCGACGGCCGGACGGACCTGGCCGTATCCTCCTGGCCGCGACGGGCCGGCGATCCCGAAGAATACGACCCGGCCCGCGGCCGCGTGCTCATCTTCTACCAGAAGCGCGGCGGCTTCCGCGCGCCCGCTGACAAGACGCTTTCGTTCGTCGCGCCCTTGTCGCTCCTCATTGGCGACTTCGACCGCGACGGCAAGAACGATCTCGCGGCCGTGGGCGGCCGGCAGTGGCTGCACTTATTCCTGGGCACGGACGACCTCGCCCGCGACGCCGGCAACTGGAATTGCAACCAGTACTGCCCCGGGCCGGTGCTGGCCGCGCGGCTGAACCCCGGCGGCCTCGCCGACTTCCTCGTCGGCCCGGTCTGGCGCAAATGGATGGGCGGCAAGCGGTACTTGCGGGGATACTTCTACGCGCCCGCCGAAGAGGACGCCAACGGCGGCAGCCTGGTGACCGACCTGAACTACGACGGCTACCCCGACGTCGTCTTCCTAACGCATCGGCCCAGCGGAGCCATTCGCATCTACTACGGGCCGTTCCTCCAGCAAAGGGTGAAAGCGCACGACGTGGTGCAGCGCGTGACGCTCGCCGCGCCGGCGCCCGCACTTGCGGTCGCGGTCGCCGACGTGAGCGGCGACGGACGCCGCGACCTCCTCGTATGCGTGTCGCCCCCTAAGCGGCCGGCCGCGGGCGCCCTGTGCCTCTTCTTTCAGAACGCGCCCATCGGCTTCGACGACCGCGCGAAGCCGTCCGCGGCTATCGCCGGCCTCGCCGGCCCCCTGCTCGCCGCGGATGTGAATGGAGACGGCCTCGCGGACATCGTCACCGCCCGCGCGCGGCCGGGCGCCGTCTGCGTCTTCTTGCAGCGCCGCGGGTGCGCGTTCCCCTCCTCCGCCGCGCAAGCGGATCAGACCCTTCGCGCCCCCGGCCGGACACTCGCCCTCTGTCTCGCAGACATGAACGGCGACCGGCGGCCCGACCTGTTTGTCGCCTCCCAGCCGGAACGCGGGCCGGGAGCGATTCGCCTCTTCCTCAGTGCGCCTGCACGGAGATAACCCATGCCTCGCAAAACTCATCCCCGGCCGCGCGTCGCGCACGTGCTCGTCCTCCTGCTGCTCGCCGGGGGCGTCGGCCCCGCGGCCGCGGCCCAGGACGACGATGCGGACGCGCTTCAGATCCCGTTCTACACGGGGACGATTCTGCCCACGCCGCAGAAGGCGGCCTACTACGACGAGTTCCTCGACTTATCCGACGTGGGCGTTCTGCTCGGCACGGGGCTCAGAGCGGACGATCCGCGGCTGGCCCTGCTGAAGGAGCGCATCGCGCGGCTCGGCGGACGCGCCGCGGCCGTGCGCTCGCCCGCCGCGGCCAGGCGGCTGCTCATCTGTTTGGGCGACACGCCCCCCGCCCGCGGCGTGGAGCCGCCCGACAAGGCGGAGGGCTACGTCATCCGCTGGCTCGCCGGGCCCGGCCGGCCCCTCGTCGCGCTCAAAGGCCGCGACCGCCTCGGGTTGTTGTGGGCCGTCTCCTCTCTCAACCAGCTCATGACCGACCGGGCCGGCAAGCCCGTGCTGCGGAAAGCAGACGTGTACGACTACCCTGTGTATCACCACCGCGGGTTCATCACCGGCTACATCCCGAGCGTGAGGCAATGGGCGCAGTACGTGACCGCCTTCAAGTTCAACGTGCTCGCGTTCTACCGGCCGTTCGTCGTCCCGTTCGACAAGATGCTGCCGCAGTGGAACGTGTCCCGCTCAAGCCGCGGGTACGATCCCGCGTACTGGCGCAAGCCTCCGCCCCCGGCCTGGCTGGCCGCGGTCAAGGAGTTGGGCACGCGGCTCACGCCGCTCGGCATCCAGTGGTACATGGGCCTGAGTCCCATCCGCGGCAAACCGGAGCAAAAGATCGACAGCAAGAGCGACAAGGATTTCGACACGATCATGCGGATTCTGCGGCCCGTGGCCGCGGCCGGGGGCGGCTTCCACTTCCACTACGACGACACCCGCTTCCCCATGAACCCGGCGGACGTGCGGAACTTCGGCTCCGCGAGAGAAGCGGACGTCTTCTTCTTCAACCGCGTGTACGCGGCCACGAAAAAGGAGTGCCCCTACTTCAAGATGACCATCTGTCCACCCTTCTACTGGGGGCCGCAATACGAGCCGCTGTCCTACGGCGAGAGCCGGGACGCCTACCTCAGGGCCATGGGCGAGCGCTTGCCCAAGGGCATCGGCATCTACTGGACCGGCCGCGCGGTGTGGGGCGGCAAGGTGAAAAAGAGCGAAGTCAAATGGATCACCGACCGCATCAAGCGCAAACCGTGGTTCTGGCAAAACGGCTCGGGGCTGCCCCACATGTACGGCTACCACTACTACACCGACCCGGTCGACATCTGGCCGCACTGGCACTACGACGGCTTTTACCGCGACGTGAACTTCACCTGGCCCACCGGCGGCAAGCGCGGCACCGTGTTCATGCTCACCATGGTGGATTACCTCTGGAACCCCGCCGCGCACGACCCGAAGCGAGCCGTGCAGGAGGCGGCCAAGAAGCTCCTGGGGCCCAAGACCTGGCCGGCGCTGGTGAAGATGAACCGCTGCCTTTCCAAGCTCGACGCCTACGAGTGGAAGATATCGGTGAGCGCCCTTCGCAACATCGCTCAGATCGAAAAAGACGTGGCCGCCATTGTGGCCGCGGAGCGCGAGTGCCTCAAGGTCCACCCCGGCGCACTGAACGCGTGGACCAGCACGACGTATCGCGTGGAGCGGGCCCAGCGCTTCCTGCGGCAGCTCAAGGCCAGGGCCAAGCGCGGCGGAGCGTGGGCCGTGTTCACCCGGAACGTGGACGCGCTCAAACGCCTCGCCCAGAAGGAAGCGGGCTACGTCCCAGCGCGGGATACGTTCCTGTCGCCCTACGACTTCCGGGGCGGCAAGTCGCCAGCCGAGTACGGATTCAAGTGCGAGAAACGCCTCGCCACCTGGATATACGGCGCCAAGACCGACCTCAACACCCTCACCGCCAGCTTCCGCCTGAACGGGCCGCCCACCCGCGCCGGTTACGACCTCGTGCTCTCCGCGCAGGACGACGACAGCGAGCGCAAGTGTCGCATCCGCATTCTCGTCAACCACAACCTCGTGTTCGCCGGGCCGAACCCCTTCGTGCGGTTCGGCTGGTACCGCCACACGTTTCCCATCAAGGGATCGTTCCTCAAGGAAGGCGCGAACACGATCCAAATCGCAAACATCGAGAACTCCGACCGGCGCAAAGGCCCGCCGTTCTTCATGCTCAACTACGCGGCCCTCCTGAACGCACCGCCCCGCTGACGCGGCCGAGCCGCGATCCTGATCGATTGGAGACCAAAGTCATGACCGACACGAAACGACCCGAACGCGATTTCCCCGCGCTGCCCGGCCTGGGAGGATGGTACACCGAGGAGGAAGTCGAGGCCGTGACGCGCGCGTTGCGCGCGTCTATGGACTGGCGCACCGGCTTCTCGGGGCCGCAGATTGGCGAGTTCGAGGAAGCCTTCGCGGCCTACTGCGGAGTCGAACACGCGATCGCGCTCAATTCCTGCGGCACGGGGCTCGACATCGCGATGGTGTGCCTCGACCTGGAGCCCGGCGACGAGGTGATTAGCCCGGCAATCACGTTCAAGGCCACGCATCTGGCCATCATCGGCCAAGGCGCCAAGGCCGTGCTCTGCGAGATCGACCCGCGCACGTTCAATATCGATCCCGCGGACGTGGAGCGCCGCATGACGCCGCGCACGCGCGCCATCCTCGCGGTGCATAACAACGGCCTGTCCGCGTTCATGGACGATTTGATGGAGATCGCCGAGCGACATCCGCATCCCGAGCAGGGCCCTCCCAAGGTGGTCGGCGACGCGGCCCGCGCGTGCGGCGCCGGCTACAAGGGCACGAAGGTGGGCAAGATGGGCTGGATGAACATCTTCAGCTTCCAGACCACGAAGAACATGACCACGCTCGGCGAGGGCGGCATGATCACGACCGACGACCCGCACGCAGCGGCCCGCGCCCGCGCCTACCGCTCGTTCGGCGCCGGCCTCGGCAGTTGGGGCACGAACTACCGCATGACCAAGCTCCAAGCCGCAGCCGGCCTCGTGCAACTGCGCCGGCTCGACTAGATGAACGCGCTCAGAATCGACCGGGCGCGCCAACTCAACGCACGGCTCAAGTCGATCGAGGAACTCACGCTGCCGTGGGAGCCGCCCCACTGCGAGCACATCTACTACGGCTACACGGTCATGGTTCCAGCCGACTGGGCCGGCATGCGACGCGACGAGGTGTGCCGCCTGCTGAACGACGAGTACGGCGTTGGCGCGGTCGTCATGAACGACGTGACCGCGGTGCAGCATCCACTCGTGCGCGACCACGTGGCCGGCCAGCAGACGCCGGTGTCCGATCTGACTGGAAAAAGACTGTTCTGCGTGTCCCTCCACCCCTTGATGACGGACGACGATCTGGACTACATTGCTCAGTCCGCGGCGCAGGCCGTGGAGCGCGTCAAGGCGGACTAGCCCCCACCCAACGGTAGCCGCATGCGCCAGCACGCGGGAGCCCGCGCCCTGGCGGGCGCGGCTACATGGCGAATGCGGCTACTGTGCAAGTGCGTAGCGACGAGGATCTCGACCATGGCTTCCACTTTCCCCAAGCGGCCGGTTGCAGCCGGCATTGCGTTCATCAACGAAGCGCTCCGGAATGGCTGGGCGGAAGAGGCCCGCGGCCGGGGGATCGACGCCGCGGAAGCCGACGAATGGCGCGCCTGGTACGAGCGCGACGTCTGCGCGCCGTTTGTCGTGCACGAAGGGCCCGACGGCGCGACCGAGATCGATGCCGGCGCCGGCGACGCCGTGGACGTGGACAGCTTGCCCCTTATCGTCCGCGACGTGGAACAGGCCGCGTTCGCCGGCAGGATCTATCCGCTTGAGCGGGACGGCCTGTACCGATTCATGGTCTTGACGCGGAGCCTGCGCAACCTCATTGTCGCTCGGCAGGGCCGGCTCGCGCCCATGCTGGAGGGCCTCGCGGGGCTCCAAGTCCACGGCAACCGGGAGGACGGCGACGCGTTGGACACGCTGGAGGCCCGGTTGCCGACGTGCGCGTTCGCGTGCATCACCTGCGGCAAGATCGCGGCCCTGGCCGCGCAGGTGCTCCAGCGCCAAGGCTTCCGCACGCGGCTGGCCAGCGGGCTCACGACAGACGACTGGAACACGTACGACAACGGCCATGCCCTGTTCGAGGTGTTCGATCCCGAGGCGGCGAAGTGGATCCTCGCGGACCTGGACATGGGATACCTGTTTCGGCGAGACGGAGTGCTGCTCGACGCCGGCGAGGTGTGGGAGGGCTTTCAGAGAGGAACGCCTCTTGAACTCGCGCCCCTGGCCAAGGCCATCGTCGACCCGTTCTTCTCCAGCGCGAACGGCTTCAACTGGTTTCTTCGCTTCCGGTGGAAATGGCAAAGCGAGGAAGGCAAGCTGAACTGGTACCGGCGCGTGCTGCAAAACGTCAGCATTGCGAAAGACGGCCAGCGGATATTCGTTGGCGACGCCGAGAAGATCCGAACGTACGTCGGCCCTGAAAACGCGCGCGTGCTGCCGTACGCCGAATGGCGGGAACGGCTGTACGAACGTTGACCCCCCTACGAGGCAAACATGCTCCAAATCGAAACCCGCGGCTCGTGGCGCGAGATGGGACGGCAGATTGGCGAGGAGTTCCGGGAGTGGTTCCGTCCCGCGCTCGACCATTTTGCGTCGTGGCTGGTCGAGGAGCCGGATCGCTACCGTCCGGGCGTGGCCTACGTGCGCCGCGTCCTGGCCGCACATTGCCCTGAGTTGGGCGACGAGACTCTCGGCATGGCGGAAGGCGCAGGACTGGAGCCGGACTTGATGCTCGGCCTGCGCTACTTCAACGAACTGAAGGCGTGCTTGGAGCCGGGCTGTTCGGGGGTGTTCATCGCGGATAGCGACCGCGGGCCGCTGCTCGCGCGCACGTGCGACATCGAACCGGACTTCAGCGCGGAGATTCAGATCCTGCGCGTGAACCGGCCGGACAACGGCCCCCACGCGATCACGACCACGTATCTGATCTTGAGCGGCGGCGTGGGCCTGAACGCGCACGGACTCGCGCTGACCGGGTCCAGCGCGGCGGCCCAGGGGCCGGCCGGGAAGGACGGCTTGCCGACCGCGGTCATCAACCACCTGATCCTGACGCGATGCCGAACCGTGGCGCACGTCTGTGATCTGCTGGCCCAGGTCCGCGTGCGGGGGAAAGGCGCGGTCGAGTTGGTGTGCGACGCGGCCGGGGCCTCCGCGCTGATCGAACTGCCGCCGGGCCGCGCGCCGATTCTGACCCATCGCCTCGCGGACCGCGCGTGGCAGGCCTGCTCCAACTTTTGCTTCTCGAAGACACTCGCGAACCGCGCGGGCCCCGGCCACCTCCAGAACGCTTACGGCCGCTATGGCCGCATCGCGCACCAGGCGGGCGACGGCCTCATGGAGCGTACGGTGGACGGCATGAAAGGGCTTCTGCGCGACATCGCCCAGCCCGGCATGGTCTGCCCCGAAGAGCCCTCGCCGTTCCGCACCGCGTACGCATGGATCGCGGAACCGGCCAACGGCCGGCTGCACGCGGCCCCCGGGCATCCCGGCGAACACGAGTTCTTCGAGGTGACGCTGTGACTGCTCGTGGCCGTGGCGCACTCTCGCGTTTGATCCCGTAACGTTGCCGCCGTCAGTGCAACTTGAGGAGCGAATAGGCCTCCACCGAGCCGGTCTGGGTGGAGCAGAGGCTTTTGCACAACTCGCGAGCCCCCCTGTTTCCGCTACCCCTTCCCTCCAGAAGCTCGGCGGGGAGTCGGACTTGAGCTATCCTCGTGACGATGCCGCTTAACTTGGAATGAGAGGCGAAAGAGAATGGACCCCCGCAATACGCTGTACTTCGTGTACATGGTGGACTGCGAACCCCTGGCGGAGCGGTCGCCCGCGTGCGGCGGCCCCGCCAGTTGGGGCGTGAGCGAGGAAGCGATCACGCATTACGCCGACATTTTCCGCGAACGCGGCATCCTGCAAGGGCTGAGCTTCCACACGACGCCGGAGGCGGCCAAGGCCCACACGGACCTGTTGTCCGCGCTGCACCGCGAGGGGTGTGACCTCGGACTCCAGTTGAACGTCCCCGGATACCGCTATCCCCAATATAGGTACGACCTGGGCCAGTATGACCGCGAACAGCAGCGGGCGATCCTGGAGCAGGCCACGGCCGATTTCGCGGACACGTTCGGCTTCGCGCCCACCACGTACACGCCCTGTTGCGGATCCAAGAACAAGCATACGTACGGGCTACTCGTCTCCCTCGGCTACAGGCAGACCCATTCGCCTGTGGCCGGCCGCTACTTTCCGGACCGGCCGGGTCGCTGCACCTTCGGGTGCTTCCCCTTTCCGCACTGGGCGAGTGCGGAGCATCCCCTGCTCTCGGGCGACTTGCCGCTCTACGTCATCCCCGGCGCGGGCGATCGCGAACTCCCGCGCGGCGGCCGGCCGTTCGACCTGCGGCCGGAGTCGCCGCCGACCCCGGAGACCCACGAGCGCTACCGGCGCATTATCGACGAAGCCATCGAGATCCAGAAGCTCATCGACCAGCCCATCAAAGTCATCGCGTCCGGCGCGCACAACACCGAGCGCGTGAACTTCGAGAACGTCGAATACGCCATCGCCTACACCCAGGAAGCGGCCGATCGAGAGGGCTTGAACTTCGCGCCGGCCAACTGTGCGATGGTGCGTGAGGCCGCGGAGCAGGCGAGAGCGAAGCCGAGGTAGTCGCGCCGCGCGCGGCCACAGAAACACGCTCCCAGCAGCATTGAAGAAGGAGAAAGGCCCATGTCACCCTCCGCCTCTGAGTACGCTCCGATCGTGTTGCTCGCGAACGAGCACACGCCCTTCGCTGAGTATCTGGCTGAAATCCTCTACACCGAAGGCCTCCCGTGGTTCCAGCGCGCCGCGACGTGGGGCCAAGCGGCCGCGGCCATCGGAGGCGCGCACGCGCTCCTCATTCCGCACGGCGCAGGCGGGCACCTTCCGACGGTGCAGGCGTGGCTCGATGCCGGCGCGACGGTGGCGGCGATCCGGCCGCCGGACGAGATCGCGCTCCTCGCCGGAGTGGAGCCCTTGGGCCGCGTGGCCGCGGAGTCGCCCTTGCTGTTGGCGCCCCCCTTCGATGCCGGCCGGGGGCGCGCCCACGGCGACGCGGATCTCTGGCGCGTCGAGGAGACGGCGAGCGCGCACGTGCTGGCGCAAATCGTGTCCAACGGCGAAAGCTATCCTGCCGTCGTGTCCGCGGCCTGTGGCCGCGGCCGGCTAGTGGTGTTCGCGTACGACCTGCCTCGCAGCATTGCCCTGACCCGCCAAGGGAATCCCGCGTGGGTGGGCGCGCGCGGCACGGACTTCGGCTCCAACACGTTTCGGCCAGCCGACCTGTTCGTGCGCCGCGGGGGCGCGGAGACGTGGCTGGACTTTCCGCACGCCGGCGCGCCCATCGCGGACTTGCAGCAACGTCTGCTGGCCGCGGCAATTGAGGCGCATTCGCCCGCGCCGCTGCCTCGGCTGTGGTACCTGCCGCACGCGGCGCGGACCGTGCTGTGCGTGCTGGGCGATTCCGACGGCTCAGAGCCCGAGGTCGTGCAGGAGCAGTTGGACGACGTGGCCGCCGCGGGAGGCTGCATGAGCGCGTTCCTCATCGACTACTCCGTGGACCGCGCGGACGCGGAGACGGTCGCGCGCTGGCGCGCGGCCGGGCACGAGATCACGGTACATCCAGACTACGGCCTGCACGGCGACAAGGCGTCGCCCGATGCGGAAACGATGCGCGTCGCGCAGGCGACGATCCGGGAGCGGTTCCGGCGCAAGTTCGGGTTCGCACCGCGCACGGTGCGCAACCATTCCGCCGCGTGGGCGGGCTACGCCGAGCAGGCCGAGGTGGAGCGCCGCGTGGGGTTCCGGCTCGACTCCATCTACGTGTACAGCGCGGCGTTCCAGAAGCCGCCCTACCACGGCCCGGCCGCGGGCTATCTGACCGGCAGCGGGCAGCCGCAGAAGTTCGCGGACGAGCAAGGCCGCGTGCTCGACATCTACCAGCTCGCCACCGAGGTGTGCGACGAGATGCTGAAGCCGAAATACCTGGGCTACGACATGGAGGCCGGGTGGGCGGCCGCGAAGGCGCTGCTCGACGCAAGCCTCCAGCGCTGGCATTCGTACATCGGGCTCTCGTTCCACCCGATTACGCACCACAGGAACCCGGACGCGAGGCGGTGGTTGCGAGATCGCATTCTGCCGTATGCCCGGAACGCGGGCGCGCCGCTGTGGAGCGCGGAGCAAGTGCTGGACTTCGCGGATGCGCGGCGAGCGTGCCGGATCGAGAACGCGGAGTGGACGCACGGGCTGTTCAGGTGCGAGCTTCACGCTCCGTCCGCGGACGCGGGCTTGACGCTCATGATGCCGGCGCGGGCACAGGGCCGAAGACTAGCGACACTGACAGTCGATGCCGACGACGCGCCCGAGTGCGACACTGAGCTTGCGGCCGGCGCGTGGCGGCTTGCGCCAGTGGAACGAGAACGGAGCGAAATCGTGGCCCGTTATGGCTGAGGGGCGCTCGTTCCGGCCGCGGCTTTGGAGACGGCAAGTGGCAGGGCGGCGCCCTTGCGGTGCGTGACGGCCGCAGCCTCGCCGCCGCGCCGCCCAGATCGGCTCACGCCCCCGCTCGATGGGCTCGCGGTTCGTCGCGCAGCCTGACGCGAGGCCGGCCCGCGGAGTCGAGTATCACGTCTACCTCGACCTTGTAGGTGTTCGCGATTCGATCCTCCGTGAGCACTTGGCAAGGCCGTCCGTCGGCCACAATGCCGCCATCCTGCATCATGAGCACCCGGTTGAAAAACAAGCCGGCCAGGTCCAGGTCGTGCAGGACCGCCAGCACCGTCAAGTCCTTGGTCGCGTGCAGCTCCCGAATCAGTCGCAGAATCTGCAACTGATAGCGCAGGTCGAGCGAAGCGGTGGGCTCGTCCAGCAGCAGCATCCGCGGTTCTTGGGCCAGGGCCTTGGCCAGGAAGACACGCTGCCGCTCGCCGCCCGAAAGGTGCCCAACGGGCTTGTCACGGAAGACGCCGGTATCGGTCTCTTCGAGCGCGAGTTCCACCGCGTCTCGGTCCGCCGGCGAAAACGAGCCGAACAGCCCCCGGTGGGGGAACCGGCCCATGCGCACCACCTCCGCCACCTTGAAGGGGATAGATGCCGGCACGGCCTGGGGCAACACCGCGGCCTGCCGGGCGCGCTCGCGCACGGACATCGCCGTGAGCGAGCGGCCGCCCATGTACACCGTGCCCTCGGCTGGCGGGCGCACGCCAGACACGACCGAGATCAGCGTCGACTTGCCGCAGCCGTTGGGGCCGACTAGCGCGGCCAGGTCCCCTGGCGCGAGCGTGAAGCTGAGCCCGCGCAGCACCCGGGGACCGCGGGGATAGCTGAAGTGCAGGTTCTCCACGTGCAGCATCGGAGGCAGGGGCGCCGAACTCATGCCGCCCCCCCCCGCCTCAGGCGGAACACCACGAGGAAGAACGGCCCGCCCACGAGCGCGGTGAGCACGCCCACCGGCAGCTCCCCCGACTCCAGAACCGTGCGGGCCAACGCGTCGGCCACGACCATGAGCGACGCGCCCAGCAACGCACAAGCCGCGTAGAGGCACGCATGGCTGGCGCCAACCAAGAGCCGGCACAGATGAGGCACGATGAGGCCGACGAATCCGATGATGCCTGAGAAGGCCACAGCCGAGCCGGCCAACAGCGCTCCACAAGCTACGGAAACGGCCTTCAGTCGCGCGACGTTGACGCCGTTCTGCGCGGCCGCCTCCTCGCCCAAGGACAAGATGTCCATGGCGCGGGAGTACGCGAGCAGAGGCAGGCCGGCCACGACCAACACCGCGCCCAAGAGCTGCACGTGCTCCTTGCCCAACGCCGGATCGTTGAGGCTGCCCATGATCCAGAACACGATAGCCGACAGGGCTTGGTCGGACGATAAGGCCTTGATCAAACCGATGAGCGCAGAGAAGAACGACGAAACGACGATGCCTGCCAGCACCAGACCCGCGATCGTGATCTCGCCATCCACGCGCGCAAGCCCGTACACGATGGCCACCGCGAGCACCGCGCCGACGAACGCCGACAGCGGAAGCGTCCAGAGGCCCAGCGCGGAGAAGCCCGTGGCCAAGCCTATGGCTGCGCCGAGCGCGCCGCCCGACGACACGCCAAGCGTGAATGGGCTGGCCAGGGGATTGCGTAGCAGGCCCTGGAACGCCGCGCCCGCGACGGAGAGCAGCGCCCCCACCAACATCCCCAGGCCGATGCGCGGCAGACGTATCCTCAGCAAGATCGCCTCGTCCACTCGATTGTAGCCCAGCGACCTCGCCCGCGGGGCGCCCGGCTCGGGCGCCTCACGATGCGAAAGCGCGCCGACGAGCACCCGCAGCGCTTTGCGCGTGCCGAGCGCGTCGCTCTGCCCCTGGCCGGCACTGAAGATCACGGCAGCGACCAGCACCAGGGCCAGCACGATGAGCGCAGCCGGCCGACCGAGCATCTGGCGGGCGCGGATCACTCCTTGAAAGCCTCCGGATGCAGACACCGCGCAAGCTCCTCGAGCCCGTCGATCAGCCGCGGCCCGGCGCGCTTAACGTGGTAGTAGTCGACGACCAGGACGCGCTTCTCTCGGAACGGCCTGAGCACATCGAATCCCTTGCGCGTGTAGGGGTCGCCGGCGTAGCGATTCATGGGCCCTCGCTCGACGATGTACACGTCGGGATCCGCGGCCACGACTTCCTCCAAGCCGACCTTGACCAACTTCTTGTTCGCCTCGATCACGTTCGCACCACCTGCCAGACGAATCAGGTCGTTGGTCACGCCCCAGCGGCCGCTGGCCATGAACGGCCGGTACGCGGCTTCGGCGAAGACTCTCACACGCGGCCTGCCCTCGACTGCCTTGGCCACACCAGCCATGCGACTGCGCAGGGCCGCCATGGCCGCCATGGCCTCGCGCTCCCCGCCAAGAAGCTGAGCAAGCCGATCCATCACGGAGAAGACGCCGTCCAGGTTCTCCGGCGCGAAGATGAGCACCTTGATCCCGAACGACTCGAACGCGAGGAAGCGCTCCTTGCCAGTGGAGCCGGCCATCGCCAGGAGGAGGTCGGGCCTCAACGCGACGATCTTCTCGGTGCTGGGCTTGAGGTGGCTGCCGATCCGTGGGATTGCCTTGGCCGCTTCGGGGTAGTTGCACGCGCGCGTCGCGCCGACAAGGCGATTGCCGGCGCCGAGCATGAACACCATCTCGGTGAAGCCGCCGTAGCAGGACACGATGCGCCGCGGAGGCTTGGCGAACTCGACGGTCCGGCCCGCGTCGTCGGTCACCTTCAGCGGGAACGCATCCCCCGCATGCGCAAGCGATGCGACAGCGGCCAGCACAGAGGCGATTGGGAATCGGTTACGAATCACGCTTCGTCTCCCTTGCTTGTCCAAGAGAACGACAGGGGCTTGGCGTCGACGAACGGCAGCCGTCGCAAGCGGTGTGCGAGGCACAGCTCCGCCACGTCGCGCACGTGTTGCACCGTGGCTTCGCCGTCGCCTTGCAGCGCAGCCCATGCTTGGGCCGCCTTGACCATGACCAAGTCGGCGCGGTGTCCGTCGGTCTCCGCCTCGAGCGAGATTGCCACGGCTTCGTCAATCGCTTCGGCTGTGGGCTTCACTGCGGGCAGGCGATCTCGCGCACGCGTGACGCCGGCCGCGGTCTCTTCTGACTGCTGGCGCCACTCGCGGGCGAACGCCACAGGGTCCTCGTCATACGACAGACGCCGGCGCACCACCTCTGCGCGCTGTTGCGGATCGTCCACCCCTCGCACTTGGACCGAAAGCCCGAAGCGATCGAGCAGTTGCGGCCGCAACTCGCCCTCCTCAGGGTTCATCGTGCCAACCAACACAACCTCCGCCGGATGCGAATGCGACAGCCCTTCCCGCTCGACGGTGTTGACGCCCATTGCGGCCGCGTCGAGCAGCAGGTCCACCAGGTGGTCGTCGAGGAGGTTCACCTCGTCGATGTAGAGGAAGCCGCGGTGGGCTTGGGCGAGCAGCCCCGGCTCGAACCGGCGTTCGCCCTCGCGAATGGCCGTCTCCAAGTCCAGCGATCCCACGACTCGGTCCTCGGTGGCCGACACAGGCAAGTCCACGACTTGCACCTGCCGCGGTTCGGTGGGCAGCGACTCGCCTTGGGCGACGCGGCCCGCGCATGCGTCGCAGAGCGCGCCCGAAGGATCGCAGAAGTACGAGCAGTCGGATACGCCGTCGATCTCGGGCAGGAGCGCGGCGAGGCTGCGGACCGCGGTCGATTTGGCCGTGCCTTTCTCGCCAGCGATCAGGACGCCGCCGAGCCGCGGATTGACCGCGTTCAGCAGGAGGGCCCTCTTGAGCTGCTCCTGACCGACCAAGGCGACAAAGGGGAAAG
>JAJRTI010000630.1 GCA_024278415.1 Planctomycetota bacterium
ACGAGACGCTCGACGTGCTGCGCACGCGTGCCGAGCACGTGCGCAAGAACACGGACAAGGCCGCGCTGCTCGGCTCGTGGGGCATGACCGGCATGCACTACGCGGGCAAGCTCACCGAGTTCCTCTGCCTGCTCAGCACGGACCGCGAGTACGTGAAGGATCTGTTCGAGGTCAGCACCGACGCGGCCATCGCGAACCTCGGGCGCCTGTGGGACGCGCTGGGCGACAACATCGACGTCATCGCCGTCACCGGCCTCGACTTCGGCTCGCAGCGCGGGGAGCTGTTCTCGCCCGAGTGCTTCCGCGAGGTCTACCTGCCGTCGCTCAAGCGCCACTACGATTGGGTCCACGAGCACACGACGTGGAAGGTGTTCGAGCACTCCTGCGGCAGCATCGGCCGCATCGTGGAGGACATGGCCGCGGCTGGACTCGACGCGCTCAACCCGGTCCAGACGTCCGCGGCGAACATGGACCCGCAGTGGCTGAAGGACGCGGTCGGGGACAAGCTGACCTTCTGGGGCGGCGGCGTCGAGACGCAGTCCACGCTGCCCTTCGGCACGCCCGAGGAGGTGCGCGAGGAAGTGAAGGAACGCGTCCGCATCTTCGCACCCGGCGGCGGCATGGTCTTCAACCCGGTGCACAACATCCAGGCCTGCACGCCGCCCGAGAACATCGTCGCCGCGTACGAGGCGGCGATTGAGTTTGGGGAATATCCGATTGGCGTGAAACGTGACGCGTAAAACGTAAAGCGTAAGCAGAGCGCGAATCTGCTCCTCCTTTACGTTTTACTCATTACGCTTTACGTTTCTTACGCTTCCTGAATCTCGGAGTAACAGCGGTGAAGAAACTCATGACTCTCTTGGGCCTGGCCTTGGCAATCGCCGCGGCCGGGTGCCGGACGCTGGCCAGGCCCGTGACCGCGGGTCGTGCCGGCCAGCTTCGATAGCCTCGAGCCTGAGCCCGCCGCGCCACGGCCCGCGCATCGGGTCGGCCTGCTCGACGTTGGTTCCGAAGCGCTAGTGGCGCGCATCCATCTGATTCGCTCCGCTAAGAAGTCGATCAAGCTCCAGACCTTCATCTGGGCGAACGACATTCCCTACTTCTGCCTCCACTCCAAGTCCATGGTCATCGACGATGAACTCTCGGCCATCGGGTCGTACAACCTCGATCCGCGCTCGGCTAACCTGAACACAGAAGCCGTGCTCTTGATCGCCGACAGGGCGTTCGCCAAGGAGCTTGTGCGCAGCATCCGCCGAGACATTCGCCCGCGCAACAGTTGGATCGTGTGGCGCCGCCAGCGCGGGCCAGCCGCTCGCCTTTTTGGCGGCGTGTTGGCAGACGTGGGCCGGGCCGAGGCCAACGCCGGAGGGACCGATCTGTGGCCGGAGAACGACGCAAGTTGCTTCGCACTGAAGCCCGGCGCCCAGCCTGTGCCGCCTGGGCACAAGAGCTTCTACGACAACTATGAGGCCGTGGGCAGTTTTCCGTGGGTTCCCGCCGGAAGCGAAAAACGTGTCTGCTCGAGGCTCATCCAAGCGGTCGGAGAGTTCGAGACCCCGCTGCTGTAGCACCGGTGCGCGCGTGCTGGCCACGGGCCACTTCCCCGGCCCCTGTTGGTTGACAGGCACGGCACTGGTAAGATTGTGGGCCATTGGAATCCCGCGCTGCCACCGCAACCAGAGCCCCTGGAGGAACACACCATGGCCGACTCCCCAGAACCGCACGAACTCAAGAAGGCGC
This sequence comes from Planctomycetota bacterium, assembly GCA_024278415.1. The sequence continues at coordinate 1,741 of JAJRTI010000630.1, forward strand.
TCAAGGCGTTCAAGAAGCGCCTCAAGGTGATGCGCCTCGATGACGAATCGAAGCTGGGCGGAGGGCCGCTGAGCGGAGGCAAGGGCTCCGGGCTCGTCGCGATTCGGCCGCCAAGCGAATACCCGCAAGAGGTGTGGGACACACTCGTCGAGCAGGGCCGACTCAAAGACGCCGGGCACGGGCTCTACGAGATCGTGCAGCAGCAACAGTAACACGCGGCCGCTTGGGGCTTGCCACGGACTTCGACACAAGGAACACACTCACATGCGACCAGGACTCATGACCACCGGCCCGCTCAAGGAATGGCGCGGCCAGGCAATGGACCTCGACGGCTACCTCGCCATGCTGCGTTCGTGGGGATTGGAGACGCTCGACATTTTCCCGCCCTTCATCGACCCATGCGGCCTCGATACCGCCGCAGCTAAGCTCGCGGAGCACGGGCTTGAGACCGCTTGCTTCTACGCGCCGGCGGATCTGATCTCCGACGACGCCGAGGCCATGGCGGCGGCGCGGCAGTCGTTCGAGCGCGGGCTGGAGTGCTGCGCGGCGCTGGGCTCGCCCTTGCTCTTCACCTACGGAAGCCAGCACGCGTACGCGGGCGACGACAACTTTGCGCGCTATCAGGATCGGCTGGCCAAGATGCTCGAACTCGTCGAGGCCACCGACGTGGTGCTCGTGGTTGAGAATGCCGGGACGCTCATGCACGCGGCCGAGCCGATGGCCGCGCTCGTGGCCGCGCTTGACTCGCCGCAGTTCAAGCTCGCGCTGGACACGGGCAACTTCTACCTCTGGTCGCAGGACGAGGCCGCGGCGGTCGAGCGGCTCATGCCGCACGCCGTGCACTTCCACATCAAGGAATGCGGCCGGCGGTGGACGGACGAGAAGGGCCCTCACGTGGACCCCGCCGTCCTCGGCGAGGGCAACGTGCAGCACGGCCCCATCTTCGACACGCTCGCGCGCGCAGGCTACACCGGCGCGCTCGCGTTCGAACGGACCGGGCAGGATGAAGACGGCTTCGAGGCCAGCGTGCGCACGCTCGTGGGCTGGTGCCGTAGCGCCCCACCCGCTGGCGAGACTGTGGCGCCGGCACTTCAGCCGTACCGGAATGCTTCCAACGAATGAGGAGGGACGACCGCATGGCGGTTATTCTCTCGCGCACACTGGCCTACACGCAGGCGCGACAGCGATCCCTGTCCCCGCGTGGTCCGTCCAGGGACGGAGGCCACGAAGACACCAAGTTACACGAAGGAAAACGAATCTCCTGTGCCCGTATTCTTCGTGCAGCTTCGTGCCTTGTCTCTTTGTGGCCTCTGAGGTCGATCTTGATCCCCATGAAATAGCGAGGAGCCGAGACATGGGATTCCGCTTTTGGAGACGCATCAAGATCGCGCCAGGCTTGACACTGAACTTGAGCAAGTCGGGCGGCTCGCTGTCGTTTGGGCCGCGCGGCGCCAAGGTCACCATCGGGCCCCGCGGCACACGCGCCACGGTCGGGCTGCCGGGCACCGGGCTGTTCTACACGATGACCGGGCCCAGCAAGAAGCAGAAGCCGCGCGCGAGGAAACCGGCCGCGGCGCCCATGCCGCGGGTGTCGCCAGCGGACCGGCTGAGCATGGGCTTCTTCAAGCGTCTCGTCACGCCGAAGGAGGAAGAGGCGCTTGTCGACGGGTGCCGAGAACTGGCCCTCGGCAATGAAGACAAGGCCCTCCGCCATCTCAAGCGATCCGTCCACTTGGCCGATGGCGCGTTCCTTGCCGGCTTCCTCGCGCTGAAGCAGAACCAAGAGGACGAGGCCGTGGAGTATCTGAGCGCAGCCGCGGACAACTACCGGCGTCTGGGCCGCTACGTGAGCAAGTACGGCATCGACGCCGCGTTGAGCTTGCCGATCACGGACGAGGTCTCGGCGCACGTGGGCCTCACGCTGCGGGGGACGCTGCTGGGCATGGTCGAGGCGTACCAGCGGAAGAAGCAATGGCAGAACGCGGCCGACTGCCTGAACCGGCTGCTTCGGTTGGAGCCGGACGACGTGGTGGTGAAGCTCTCGCTGGCGGAGGTGTTGTTGGACGCGCGACCCAACGACAAGGCGGCTTGCCAAAAGGTGGCGCGTTTCACGGAGGGAGCGGCCAATGAGACGCCTATCCACGCGGCGCTTCTGCTTTACAAGGCCAAGGCGCTGCGCCAGCTTGGCTTGCTGGTCGCGGCGCGTGAGACGCTGACCCGCGCGTTGCGCCGCAAGAAGGACCGCCCAGAAGACCTGTTGCACGCCCTGCGCTACGAACGCGCCTGGGTCTACGAGGACTTGGGCCAGACGCGCCGCGCGCGCAGCGAATGGGAAAAGCTGTACGCCGACGCTCCCGATTACGAAGACGTGGCGGAGAGGTTGGGGCTGGCGCGGCAGGGCTGAGCTTTGACCACAGTTCGCAGCATCTGCTTGACGCGGCGGGAATAGAAGGGCTAACCTATCGGGAATTGGCCCCTGTTGGGTTCCAACGGCCATTCGCCAGATTCGCCTTGCGCGGCCGCGGTCCGCCGAAGTCGGATATTCTGCAATGATGAATGATCCGTTGGAGTTCGCCAAACTCATTGCGGCGCGGCTCGATGCAGCGGGCATGCCCTCGGTGCTTGAGCTACTGTGCAAGGTCAAGTCCAATGCGTGACACGCCAGACGACGTCCAGGCTGAGTATGACGCGCGCCTTCGTGCACTTACACCGGCGGAGCGTTTGGCCATGTGTGGCCGGATGTTCGCGGCGGCCAAGGAGCTGCTCATTGCTGGCCTGCCGGACGAGGTGCGCGCAGACCCTGCGGCGCTTCGCGAGCATGTGTTCCTTCGGCTCTACGGCCGCGGCTTCCCCGAGCCAGAGCGCAAGACAATCTGTAAACACCTGCGTGCCGCCCACACAGCGGCTCTAGAGTGAGACACACATGGACGCTGGCTCAGGCCCGCCAGCAGACATTAGCGACAGAGGAGAGACCCATGAAGAAAGTCAACGCTGGCATCATTGGCACCGGATTTATCGGCCCGGCACACGTGGAAGCCGTCCGCCGGCTCGGGTTCGTGGACGTGATCGCGGTCGCGGAGAAGGACGACGAGTTGGCCGCGGCCAAGGCCGACGAGTTGTCCATCCCGCGCGCATACGGCGACTACCACGACTTGCTCGCGGACCCAGACGTGCAAGTCGTGCACAACTGCACGCCCAACTGCATGCACTTCCAGGTCAACAAAGACATCATGGAAGCCGGCAAGCACGTGATCAGCGAGAAGCCGCTCGCCATGACCTCCAAGGAGTCCAAGAAGCTCGTCGAACTCGCGGCCAAGACGGGCGTGGTGAACGCGATCGACTTCAACTACCGCTACATGCCGCTCGTGCAGCAGGCCCGGCTCATGTGCAAGAAGAAGGACGTGGGCGAGGTGTACACGGTGCACGGCTCGTACTTGCAAGACTGGCTTTACTACGACACGGACTGGAACTGGCGCCTCGTGCCGGAGCTGAGCGGCGAGTCGCGCGCGGTCGCGGACGTGGGCTCGCACTGGTGCGACACGGTCCAGTTCATCACCGGCCTCAAGATCGTCAAGGTCTTCGCGGACCTGCGCACCATCCATCCCATCCGCAAGAAGCCCAAGGTCGAGGTGGAGACGTACGCGGGCAAAGTGCTCAAGCCCAAGGACCTGGAAGACGTGAAGATCGACACCGAGGACTATGCGACCGTGCTGGTCGAGTTCGACTCCGGCGTGCACGGCGTGTTCACTGTGAACCAATGCGCCGCGGGCCGCAAGAACCGGCTCTACTACGAGATCGACGGCAGCAAGTGCGCGCTGGCTTGGGACCAGGAGCGGCCCAACGAATTGTGGGTCGGCCGGCGCGACGGCCCCAACCAGACCATCATGAAGGATCCCTCGCTGCTCTACGAGGAGGCCCGCGAGTACGCGCACTACCCCGGCGGCCACAACGAAGGCTATCCCGACGGCCCCAAGAACCTCTTCCGCAACGTGTACGGCTACGTGGCCAAGATGCACCGGAAGAAAAACTTCGCCACCTTCGTCGACGGCCACAACGAGATCGCGATCTGCGACGCGGTGCTCAAGAGCGCTAAGACGAAGAAGTGGGAAGCTGTGAAGTACTAGGCCTTCGCCCTGCCGGGCGAAGGGGTTGGTTTCGCCGACTCGGAGAACGCCTCCGCAGGGCTTGTCCCTGCGGAGCGACGATTGAAAGCCAGATCAACGCCCTTTTGGCCCATTTTCCTCCCTCCTTGCCTTTCCGCTCGGCGTGCCGAGCGGAAAGGCAAGGAGGGAGGGAAGACAAGTACGGGGGAGCCCTGTCTGGCTCCCAATCATGGCTCCGCACGGACATGCCGTGCGGGGGCCTGGGCGAAACGCGAATAGATTCCGAACGCCAAGACGCGAATTGGCTACGCCCTTGGCGGCGTAACAGGCTAACGGAGCGCCTCTCATGGCCCAGCTTATCATCGTGGAAGGGCCCGCGGCCGGCACGACTGTCAGCCTCCACCCCGACTCGACGGTCGTGATCGGCCGCAGCCCGGAGTGCGACATCGTGCTGCCCAGCCGGGCCGCGTCGCGCATGCATTGCTGTGTCGTGGGCAAGAACGGCGTGTTTCGTGCGGCCGATTTCGACAGCAGCAACGGAACACTTGTCAATGGCAAACCGATCCAGGAGGTCAAGCTTCGCGAAGGCGACGTGATCGAAGTGGCCGGGACGAAGCTGGAGTTCCACGAAACCGCCCGCGCGGCCAAGCCCGCGGCCGGACCCGGCAAGAAGCGCCGCGACCCGTTCATCGGCCGCACCATCGGCGGGTACACGGTCGCCGAGAAGCTGCGAGACGGGCCGCTTGGGCCGTCCTACAAAGCCCGCAACAAGAACACCGGCGCCGCCGCGGTCGTGAAGATTCTGCCGCCTACGATGGCGTGCAAGGACGACCTCGCTCGGCGCTTCATGCGCCAAGCCAAGACCGGCGCGGCGTTCCACCACCCCAATGTGGTGCAGACAATCGCCGCGGGACAGGAGAAGGGCGTCTACTATATTGCCGTCGGGTACGTCGGCGGCCGCACCGTGGCGGAGATGCTCGACGAGCAGGGCGAGGGCGGGGTGCTGCCCCCGGGCCTCACGCTGGACGTCATGCTCCAAATCGGCCGCGCGCTCGAATACGCGTCCGAGCATGACATCGTGCATCGCGACATTCGGCCGGAGAACATCATCGTTGGCGACGACGGCACGGCCAAGCTCGACAATCTGTGGCTGGCCAAGCACGTGGAGGCCGCCGGCGCGGCGCCCATGCTCACCAGCGTGGGCAAGACCCTAGGCTCGCTCTACTACATGGCGCCCGAGCAGATCGAAGACGCGGGCGCGGTGGACTGCCGCGCAGACATTTACTCGCTGGGCGCCACGGTCTACCGCGCGCTCACGGGCCGCGTGCCCTGCCGAGGCGCGTCGCTCAAGGACACGCTTGGCAAGATCCGAAACCAGCCGCCCAAGCCCATTCGCGAGATTTGTCCCGACATCCCCATGTCCGTCTCCAAGCCTGTCGAGCGCGCGCTTTCCAAGAACCCGGACGACCGGCAGCAAGACCCGAAGGAACTCGTCCTGGAACTCCAACTGGCCAGGAAGTACCAGGTGAAGTGATTCCTCTGCGGATTCTGATCCCGTGCCATTTCCCGCTCGAGGGGTCGGGCAGTGGCGTCTACGTGCGCAACGTCGCCCGCGAGTTGCTCGCCCGCGGCCACGCGGTCTCCATTCTCGCGCCCGCGCATGCCGCGCACGCAGCGATGGGGCTGCCCATCGATGAAATCACGTTTGGCCCCGGCCGCGACGTGCCGTTCGAGCTGCCGTCATTCACCACGCATCCGGTCAGCAACAAGACCTTCGAGAAGCTGACGGCCGGCGAGGTGGCCCAATACGTCGCGGTCTACCGGGAGCGCGTCGGGCGCGCGATCGCGGCTTTTCGGCCCAACGTGGTCCACGCACAGCACGTCTGGGTCGGCGCCGCGTGTGCGGCCGCGTTGGGTGCGCGGCTTGTGGTGACCTGCCATGGCACGGACGTGATGGGCTTCCGAAGCTGCCCCGCATTCCGTGAGCATGCCCTCGCGGCCGCGAGTGGGGCCGCGGCCATCATTGCCGTGTCCCAGCAAGTCGCCGAAGATCTGCGCCTCATCATCGACGTGGAGCCGGCGAAAGTGCGCGTGATCCACAACGGAGTCGACACCGCCCTCTTCCGCCCGCGGCGCGTCGTGCTGGATGATCTCCTCGCCGAACTCGGCGTGGGCGTGCGAGGCGACCGCGCGCTCGCGTTCGTGGGCAAGCTCACGTGGTTCAAGGGCGCCGACCTGCTCGTGCACGCCGCGGCCATGTACGAGCACGACGCTCCCGGGCTCGTGACACTAGTCGCGGGCGACGGCGAACTGCGCCGCGACCTCATCGCGCTCGCGAAAGGCCTGGGCCTGGAGCGCGTCGTGTTCCTCGGGCCGCTGCCCCACGAACGCCTGCCCGACGTATTCAACGCGGCCGACCTCACCTGCGTGCCCTCGCGTGGCGAGCCCTTCAGCTTGGTCGCGCTCGAATCGATGGCCTGTGGCACGCCCGTCATCGGATTCCGCGCCGGTGGGCTGCCGGAATTCGTGACCCCCGAACGAGGCATACTGATCTCAGACGTGTCCGCACACGCGCTGGCCGAGGCGATCCTCGCCGAACTCGCCGCCCACGCCAAGCGCGCCAAGGGCCCAGCCGCGGCCGCGTACGCACGCGGCGAACGCGCGTGGCCGCACGTGGTCGACGAAGTGATCGAGGTGTACGAGCGCGCCATCTCCGAGGCGAAGCCATGAGAATCGCCATCGACGCACACACGTTCGCGCCGGACGCCATGACCGGGGGAGACGTGTACGTGCGCAACCTCGTGCGCGAGTTCGCAGGGCTCGATGGCGACGATTCGTTCGTGCTCATGCTCAACGCGGCTTCCCGGCGCGCACGCGGCCGCGCGTGTGATACGCTCATGGCCGCCGCGCGCGAGCGCGCAGGCGCGATGGCTGAACTGCGCGTCGCCTGCGC
>JAJRTI010000631.1 GCA_024278415.1 Planctomycetota bacterium
CGGCTCGCGAACCGGAGGCAATGCAGGGCCGGCCGGGCGTGTTCACGTTGCCGCGCGAGCGAGTCGAAGGCCTCACGGTGTCCGCCGACCCGCGGCCAAGCCGCGGAGACATCGAGAATCTGACCGACGAACTTGCCAGCGCGTATCGCGGGGCCGGGTGGGCCAAAGACGTCCAACCCACGCTCACGGTTCGGCTGCCTCGCCGCGAACGCGTTTGGGCTGTGGAAATCGGAACGAGCATGGCCGCGCCGCGCAACGCTCTACCGAAGGATTTGCCGCCGCCATTCGAGACCGAGATCAACGGCGTCGCCGCGCGCTTCGTCCCTGAACTCGATTTGCAGCCGCTACACAAGGGAACGGTCTATCCGTTCATGCGCTTCGTGGCTCGCGGCTTGAACGTCGAGACGAACGTGCTGCGCTTCAACGCGCCGATGAACGCCATGCGACGCGTCTGGGTGCGCCGGGCGCGACTCGCACCGCTGAAAGTCGTGGATATGAAAGCATGCGACGTCGATGGCGACGGCTCGACCGAACTCGTTGTCGCAACGGGCGGGCGGGAGTTGGTGGTGCTCGACGACGCGGGACGCCTGCGATGGCGGCGCCGCTTCCCCGGCCACATTACCGCGCTGCACGCCGATCACGAAGTGCTGGTCACGACGCGGGAAGCGAAGCTGTACTGCTTCGACCCGAAGGGCCGCCAGCGATGGGTGACGTCGTTTCTAGGCGTTCCGGACCTCGGGGGCGACTGTCCAACGGGGTACTCGATTGCTCGATGGGGCAAACAGATCGTCGTGGGCAATTATGCGCGGGCCACCTTCCTCGACGCGGACGGCAAGATTGAGAAGGCGACGTTCGCGTACGGCGCGTTTGAGACCGGTTGGCTGACCGAGGTGGGCGACCTGACAGGCGACGGCGTGCGCGACAGCCTCCTCTTTAACATTTGGTCGACTCTATCGATCATCGACGGCGAATCTCGCCGCGCGGTCAGGTATTTGCCATGCCCTCGCGGCACGCTGAAACTGCTGCGCGCGCTCGATGGCCCGGCGAGTGCAGACCCGCGAGTGCTGGTCGTTACCGACGACGGAGCCGCGCTCGTCCGCGCCCGGTCTCGGAAGACCATCTGGCGCCATCTCCTCGCGCCCATCGCGTGCGCGACGCGATTCGGCGGGTCCACGGCCATTGCGAAGCGGGAAGGCCTTGTGATGCTCATTGGAGACGACGGCGCGGTTCGGGCCTCGTCACCCATCGACGGAGTGCCCCGATCGATCGCCGCGGCGGGCGATCGTCTTTTCGTGTCTACCCAGTCTCACGTCGTGGTGTATGATAGCCGTCTGCGCAAGATCGAAACGAAGGAACGCCCCTGCGTCGCGCTCGTAGCCGCAAATGGCCGGGTCTATGGCGTGACGCCGACTGGGAGCGTGATCCATTGGTAGACGTGTTCGGGCCTTATCGGTTTTCGAACGACAACATGTTGTCGATGTGTGCGGCGCGAGGCGACGTGGTTTGTAGTAGGGCAATTCATTGCCCGTCGAACGGCCTTGCCCTCACGAGGCAGACGGGCGATGAATCGCCCTACTACAAGCGGCCCGACGGCGGCGCAGCCGCCCCTTTCTCGCAGCGAAACCTGCGAGAAGGCGTAGTGCCTTATCCGTGAGGAACCGCGACGAAAAACAGGAAGCTGGAGCGGAATGCCTTCGCATTCCGATGCTTGCACGGCCGTACGGTGAAGACGGAAGGCGAAGGCCTTCCGCTCCCGGGTGCGGGCGAAGCCCGCCGAGGCAAAACTTCGCCCATATCCGCTCCCGTGCCGGAGCTTGGGAACGAGGGAAACATGGCAAGAATGATCCCAAGCCAACTCTCGCCCGATACCACGAGCATGGCGGAGATGATCCTCTTCGACTGCTTCGCGGAAGGGTTGGACAATAGCTACACCGTCATCCACTCCCTGTCATGGCTCGACGACTGCCACAAACAGGGCGAGTGCGACTTCGTCGTCTTGCACCCGCGCTTCGGCCTGCTTGCCATCGAGGCCAAGTCGGGCGAGGTCACCTACGATGGCGCAAGGAGAACGTGGTCTTACAGTGACGGGAAGCGGCTCTCGAAGGACCCGTTCAAGCAGGCACAAGCGGCCGCGCATTTCTTGAACCGCTACTTGTGCGAACGCGTCCCCGAATGGCCGGCGGCGGCGTTGCCGTTCGGGTACGCGGTCGCGCTGCCGCAAGCCGCGGCCTTCGAGGGCTCAGCTCCGCCGCACGTGAAGGATGAGATTCTCATACTGCAACCCCATCTGGACAACTTGCAGCAACGGATCAACGACATCCAGCGCGGCTGGCGCACGCCGTCCGCCAAGCCGAACGATGGCGTGCTGAAGAAGGCCGTCGATGCGCTTTGCGGCTCATTCCGCATCGTGCCCACACTCGTGTCGAGGGTCGAGGCGCAGCGCGAGAAGCTGATCCGCCTCACCGAGCGCCAGCTCCAGACGCTCGACATTCTGCGCGTGAACCGGCGCATGCTCGTGAAGGGCTGCGCCGGCTCCGGCAAGACCCTCCTCGCGCTGGAAGACGCGCGGCAACTCGCGGAAGATGGCGCCAAAGTCTTGCTGCTCTGCTACAACATCCCCCTCGCCGGCGCGCTCAAGCGAAGGGCTGAGGAACTGGGCGCGGGCATCGAGGTGTTCCACCTTCACGGCCTTTGCGAACACGTCTGCAAGACCTGCGGCATGGAGTATCCCCACGACCCGGATGATCCCGGCGAGTTCTACATTGAGACCGCGCCCAACCTGCTGCTGCAAGCGCTGGATACGTACGAGGAGCGGTACGACGCGGTCCTCGTGGACGAAGCCCAAGACTTTGCGGAGGAATGGTGGGTCGCCATTGAGCCGCTCCTGCGCGATCCGGATGGCGGCTTCTTCCATGTGTTCGTGGGCGACGGCCAGGACATCTATGGCCGCTGCGGCGCCTTGCCCTTCGAGGAGCCCGTCGCGCCGCTGACGGTGAACTACCGCAACAGCCCTGCGATAGCAGCTTTCGCACAGAAACTCCTCGGTGGCGGATCACTGACGGAAGCCGCTATTGCCGATGGCGACGAACCCCATACCGAGGAAGTGGCTGACGACGCTAGCGAACGGGAGGCCGTGCGGAAGCAGCTTCATCAACTCGTTCACAACGAGAAGCTGAGGCCCGGCCAGATCGTCATCCTCGGCCACCATCGCTTCGAGCATTCCGCCTTTGCCGCGCATCCGCAGTTGGGCAACCTCAGGGTTGTTGACAGCGTTGACTCGTTTGGCCCCAACGACATCCGCTACTCCACGATCCACCGCTTCAAGGGCTTGGAGGCGGACTGCGTGATGGTCACCGGCTCGGACAAAGGCGGCTGGGCCAAGACAGATGAAGAGCGCCTAGCGCTGATGTACGTCGCCGCTACGCGTGCGCTATCGATGCTTGGCGTGTTCTATCGGCCCGACTCGGCGATGAGACGGTGGCAGGAAAAAGCTTGAAACAAGCAAGAATGGAGTTAGGATGTGTGCGAAAGTCGGTTGAGAACGCAGGTGGCGAGTTCTGACGCGATCGTCGTCCCTGTGTGGTGAAATACGGACAGCTCTCAGCTCTCCTTACGAGTTAACGGTTGGGCATTGCCAAGCGCCAGTTCACTTAGGAGGAGTCACGGTATGGCAGATCTTCGATCCCTAGTTCGCGGCTATCTCACTTCTTCTGGCTTCAGGGTCTTGGAGGAACGGGGAGACTGTGTTGTTGCCGACAGGCTGGTCTTCGGACAGGAGCGGGACACTTGGCTCGTCTTCACAGTGCCTGAGGAGGGTGAGCCGAGCGCTTACGAGGCCACACTCCGCGCCAGTATCTCATCGGTCAGCCAGAACTACCCCGATGCCAAGGCGTACGTTCTCGCATCGTCTCGCGGTGGGTTCTCTCGCGACATGCTGCAAACCTTCGCGGACTTGCGCATCAAGTTACTCGTTCCCGTCTGGTTCTTTGATACACCATTCAACTGGGAAGAAGCCCGGAAGGTCGCTTCTGCGCTCCTCGACATCCGCTCCTTGGCTCAGTCACAGAAGCGCGTGCCGCAGCCCTTCACTGTTGAGGATGGTGACGTACAGACTCAGAACGACCTCTTTGAGCAGTTGCGGACCGAACTCTCCAGACCTGATGCCGCTACCGTCCGGATCATCGTAGGCCGTGCAGGAATGGGGAAGTCCGTGCTTTTCCGGGCGCTGTACGATCACATGTATGGTGCCTTCCAGTCCGCTAAGCGGCAGCAACGGACCATGCCGCGGCCGATCCCTCTTCTACCAGAGCACTTGAAGGCGACGTATGGGCTCAGGACAGAGGCGTTGATCGAGACCTTCCTACGCACTGAGGTCGCGGCACCAGTTACCAGAGAGACCTTCGAGTGGCTCCTCGTGAACGGTTTCCACACGTGGTTGCTGGATGGGATTGACGAGCTGTACGCGGGAGATCCTGGCTTCTTCGATTATCTGCTCGACGTAGTCACCCGTCGCGACTCGAAGGCTCAGGTCACCATGTGGTGCCGCGACTCCGTACTGACGACCTCCCGCGCGTTCGCCGACTTCCGGGATTACTGCGCCGGTCAAACCGAGTTGAGAATATATCGCCTCTCGGATTGGGAACGTCCGTCGAAACGGCAGTTCGCATGGATCCGTCTGGAGGAGCACCTTCCAGAACCCAGCGAACAAGACACAAGCCAAGTCCGCGGGTTCATGATCGGAGTCGACCGTAACCAGACTGTTCGTTCCCTTTCCGGTCTTCCGTTTTACTGCGACCTTCTCTTGCAGCAGCACCAGGCAGGAGGGCTGCATGACTTCACGGACGACGTTGCTTTGCTGAACCACGTTATCGACGAGATGATCGCCCGTGAAGTGGCGAAGGGACTGCTCGATATGCGCTTCCTGGTGCCCGATGGCCTCAAGCTGTGGCTTGAACAGATTGCAGTTGACTACGTCGAGGCCCAGCGATATGCGGCTATCAACAGCGACCAGGCGAAAGAGTACGGCGAACTGGTCCTCCAAGATGACCTCGATGATGAGATCAGGGATAACATACTCATCAGCCTTCTTCAGTTTCCGTTGTTCCGGGCAGGGGAGAAGACGGGTCTCATCGCGTTCGCTCACGACCTGATCGCTGAGACGCTGGCGGCCCGCGCCTACATGCGCCTGCTGGCACAACGGCCTATCGATGTGGCGACCCGACTTACGGGGGTCGATCTGGAAGACCCGACGCTACTGCGTTTCATGGCGAGCGGGTTAGACACTGCGGCCGAGAAAGCACTCGTGAAGGAGATGCGGCGTGGCAGTTTGCCGGGCAGAGCCTTCGCTGTGGCACTATCCCTCATGCAACTGGCGCGGCCGGGTCGAGATCTGATCAAAGGGATGGACGCCAATCTCGAGGGTCAGGACTTGGCAGCGGTTCGCTTCGAGCGCCGCGATCTTTCCTCGTTGTCGTTCCGCCATAGTGATCTATCCTACGCGGTCTTTAAGGACTGCAACCTCGAGGGCGCACGGTTCCAAGGCGCATTCATGGAACGAACAAGGTTCGATGGCAAGAACGAGTTGCGTGGCGCCGAATTCGGTGACATGAGTCGGATCCAATCCGTGTTGGCTGGACGGAGGTTTGTCGACGACCCTAAGGATATCCGCGCATGGGTCGCGAAAGCGACGGGCTCGCCAGCCGCCTCTGGGGAGCCGTGCCCTACGGCTCTCCAAGTTTCGCATATGTTCGGGAAGTTCATTACTCCTCTTGGCGAACCGCGACGAGCGCACCTAAACCGCGATGGGTTGCTCTCGGGGAGACGCTTCGCCGGCGCGGCGCCGAGCGAAGCATGCCTCGAAGAAGCAGTGAAGGCCGGCTACTTCAGTGGCCCAGATGACCGTAGCCGATTCCGGCGTGCTGCGGGAGACAAGTATGCAGAGATGGTCGCGTTTGTGAAGGACGAGAGCATCAGTGACGGCATCGGCCAACTCATAGCGGGGCTATGCCGGAAGCGAAGCTGCTTGCATCAGTTGCACCCGTGACTCAGGAACCTGCTTCTGCACTGCGGCCTACGGAGTGGTGGGGCACCCATCAGCTTGAGAGCGAGGCAAGAGGAGGATCCGTGCTAGCTAGCCAACTTGGTGGCTGGACGTCATACTCAATTGCTCAACTACCCACCGGCGTACGGCGTCCAGTTGGCAACGCATGGTCACGATGCCAGGGGACAGCGCCTCGACCACTGAAAGTTCTGTGGACACCCTCACGCGATTCACGTCTGTCGCAGAATGCGCCCAAGCCTGTTTGTAGCAGGCGAGTCATCGCCTCTCCCTTGGCGGATTCGCAGAGAACGCATTTACATGCGTGCTACGAACGGTAGCGCCGCGGCGTTTTGCGGCAGACACGCATTCGCCGCGTCGACTGCGTCTTAGCTGTTGCGCGACGTGCTTCAGCACGGCAACAGGCGCGAGCCCCCTGCGAATGTGACACGCCCAGCCCCTGGCCCCCTCTGCGTCCCTCTGCGTCCTCCGCGTCTCTGCGGTTAACTTCCGCCCCCATGCCACCCAACATCATC
>JAJRTI010000632.1 GCA_024278415.1 Planctomycetota bacterium
GACTGGTTCGTCGGCCTGGCGAGGAACGTTGGGAAGTACGGCAAGGGCCGCGTGCACGGCTACTCTGTGTGCGACGACTGGGGTGCGCAAGACCGGTCCGCAACGAGCGTGGAGATGTTCCGCGAGTTCTTCAAGCCCCGCTACAAGCGCATCATCGACGCGGTCCACGACGCGGGCATGCACATGTGGATCCACTCCTGCGGCAAGGTCAACGACATTGTGGGCGAATGGATCGACGTGGGCCTGGACGTGGTGAACCTCCAGCAGCCGACCGCACTGGGCATCGACGAGATGAGCCGGCGCTTCCAGGGCAAGATCTGCTTCGAGTCGCTCTGCGACATCCAGAAGACGCTGCCCAGCGGAAGCGAGGACGACGTGCGCCGCGAACTCGAGGCCCTGCTCACCAAATGGGGCACGCCACAAGGCGGGTTCATCTTTAGCGACTACGGCGACGGCCAGGCCATCGGCGTGCCTATCGAGCGCAAGGAGATGATGTTTGCCGCGTTCAGGGAGCTGGTGGGCTGGAGCGAGTGAGGGCGCCGAAGGCATAAGCCTGCTCTGGTGCTGGACGTGCACGTCCAGCACCCGCCCCGCGCGGACGTCTCGTCCGCGCGAATCTCCCAAGTTGCTGCGGACCAGGAGGTCCGCGCGCGGGGCTCACGGACATGGACGTCCGTGACCAGCCCATGCGTCTGTAGTGCTCACGTCAGTGAGCCTCTGGCGACCTGGCAACCCGCGGGAAGGCTCACTGACGTGAGCACTACAGGCGCGAGCGCTGACGCCCCAACTCCGTCTCTGGCGCCGGATATCCGTGGTCAGTCCCGCCTCGTCCCTCACGCGTCATAGTCCAGCCGCGCCACCATCACCTCGTCCGTCAACTCATTCACCGGCAACCCGCGCACGCGGAGGTACTCCGGCTCGTGCCACATGCGCGCGCCGCGGTCCACGCGGCATTCGAGCGCCTGGCCGGTGTTGAGGAGCGTGGCCTTCTTGGGGAGCGCGGCCAGGGGCTTGAGAACGACGCCGGCGCCACGCGGGTCTTCTGGGAAGTGGAGGTACACCGTGCGGCCGAGCGCGGTGGCGAGCACGCCGGGGTCCGCGACGAGTCCGCCCGCGGGCTTCGCGTCGAACGCCTCCTTCACCTTCCCATACCACTCGCCGATGCGGCGCAGCGGCCCCGCAAACTCGTCGCCGATCGTGCCGTCTGCACGCGGGCCCACGTTGAGGAGGTAGTTGCCGCCCATCGCGAGGAACTTGTCGATGCTCTGCATCATGAATTTCGTCGAGAAATAGTCCTCGTCCTCCTTGTAGCCCCAGCTATGCATGCCGAGGCTCTGGCAGGCTTCGGTCCGGCGTTCGAACACGCCGCCCTCTGGCAACCGGCGTTCCGGCGTGCCGTAGTCACCCTCGTCGAACCCGCGGTCGTTGATGATCGCGTTGGGCTGTAGCTCGCGGATCATGGCGCGGATCGATGGGTCGACATGGTGGGGCACGTTCATGTCCCACCAGATGCCGTGGATCTCGCCGTAGTGGGTGCACAGCTCCCGCACCTGCTCCTTGAGGAACTCCATGTACTTCGGCCAGTTCGGCTCGTCGCCCGGCTCCGGCCCGGGCAACTCATGGTGCCGGCCCTCGTTGGGGTAGTTGGGGTGATGCCAGTCCGCGATGGAGTAGTAGAGGCAGAGCGGCACGCCGCGGCGACGGCACGCGTCCGCGAGCATCGCGACGATGTCCTTGCCGTACGGCGACCGCATCACGTTGAAGTCGGTCTGCTTCGTGTCCCAGAGGCAGAAGCCGTCGTGGTGCTTGGTGGTGAGGCAGATGTATTCCATGCCCGCGTCGGCCATGAGATCGAGCCAGGCGTCGGGGTCGAACTGGACCGGGTTGAACTGGTCGATGAGTTTGACGTAGTCCGCGCGCGCCATGTTCTGGCGCCACTGGATTTGCTCGTGCCAGGCCGGGATCGCGTACAGACCCCAGTGCACGAACAGGCCGAAGCGTTTGTCGAAAAACCA
Source organism: Planctomycetota bacterium (assembly GCA_024278415.1). The sequence continues at coordinate 2,016 of JAJRTI010000632.1, forward strand.
GTCGCGTCCGTCGTTGAAGCGTTCGATCATGGGAGGCCTCATCAACCGCAAAGGCGCGGAGAGTGCAAAGATGGAGAGAAAGCCAGAAAGGAAGCGCCAAGGCGCAAGGAGGCCAGAGGATACCGGAAGGAGCAGGCGTATTCCAAGACGGTGCGATGTTCGAACGACCTTCGTTCGCCGCGGGCATTGCGCACGGCCAGGTAGGTGGGTAAACTGCGGTTGCCCCCCTACACACCGACAGGAGCCGCCCATGAGACCCCCGCTGCTCGCACTCGCACTGCTCTGTTCCTGCGCATTCGCGCATCAGCCCAAGGGCGTGACCTACAAGGTGTTCCAGTTCGCTGAAGGCAAGCTGCCCACGATCGATGGCAATGCAGACGATTGGGCCAGCGTGCCCAAGGGCTACACCATCGACGGTTCACACCTCATGGACACGGTGCGCGGCCATGGCCAGAACATGGACCCCAAGGACCTGGCCGTCGAGGTGACCGTGGGCTGGAGCCCCAAGACGAACCGGCTCTACTTCCTCTACAAGGTGTACGACGACATGCACAACTTCGACCCAGAGTGGGGAGAC